>WFYJ01000181.1 GCA_015490175.1 Saprospiraceae bacterium
TCCACTACCTTGAGCGTCACCTGTACGGTCGCGTCCAGGTCGGCACAGTCAAAGGTGACATATTCGTCCCACGGCAGGTCGCCGCGGCGCACCTCGAAGTGGTCAATGCCGCAATTGTCCCAACTGCCGTTGTCGAAGGTTTCGGCGAAAGCCAGAGCCGTGCCGTCGGCCTGCAGGGGCACGGCCGTGACGATATCGCACAGCGGCACGGGCGGGTCGTCGTCGATGACCGAGACCTCCATCTCGCAACTGGCCTCGTTGCCGCAGGCATCCTGTGCCTGGTACGTCACTACGTAGTTGCCCGCCGGCACGTTGTAGTAGGTACCCGTGCCCGTACCCATTTCCCACACGGGCGTGACGGCCACCTCGCTGCAATCGTCGAAGACGGTCGCTTCCGGCAGCTCGACGGTGCCCACACAGGCCGTCGAATAGGTATAAACCACCTGCTTGCCGGGGCATTCGATCTGCGGTGGAGTCGTATCCACCACCTTGATGATCTGCACGTTGGTCAATTGCTCATTGGTGCACAGGTCGAAGACGAACCAGGTGCGCACGATCTTGCTGGCACCGCCGCAGGTCGGGTTGATCTGATCGACGTATGAGGCCACGATGTCGCAGTTGGCTCCGTTGTCTATGGGATAGCCCAGGATGCTGGGTGCGCCCGTCACCGTCAGGTCGAACGGATCGTCCTGGCCGCACTCGAGGGGCGGTGCGGCGAAGCCGTCGAGGTGTGGCGGAAAGACGACCATGTCGAGCGTGGTGCGCAGCAGCCAGATGGTCTGCACGCAGGTATCGCTCAGGCCGGCCGCGTCGGTCACCACCCAGGTGCGGTCCACGCGGGCCGTGACCAGCGTGTCGGCATATTCGGTGCCGCAGTCGAGATCCGTGATGACGTCCGTCCAGCTCCACTGCAGCGAGTCAAACGGCGTCGCATTCTCGAGCACCGTCGGATAGCCCAACTGTGCAGGCTCGAGCGGGAAGTGGCAGTACACAAATCGCTCATCGCAAGTCAATTGAGGGGGCAGGGTATCGATCAGGGTCACGGTGCTCTGGCAGTAATTGCCCGAAGCCAGATCCGTGATCGTCACCTCGATTGGCTGGCCGAGGAGAACTGCCGGCAGGCTGTCGCCAAAAACCTGGCCCGAAGTGTCCACGGCTTCGATCAGATAAGGTCCGATACAGCTGTTGGGCGCCGGTTCCAGAAGCTGCGACGGAGCGATCACGGCAAATCCGTCGTAGCCAATGGCTACCTCCGCCTGGGCCACACAGGCCATGGTACACTGTGCCTGGATGCCTTTCGGCAAAACCAGCAATGCTGCCAGGCCAAGGAAGAGCCCCAGCCCTGGTCCGCGCGCCTGTTTGTGCTGCTTTTTCTTCATGGTCACGACAGGTTTGTTGCATGCATCAGCGTCCTGCTCCGAGCGTCACCGACGTTCGGGTCAAGCATGCCTTTACCTTTCTGCCCGTGGGGCAGTCGAAGCTGTTGCTCGATGTAGCGTTGGGAAGCCCGGAATCGGGAAGGAAACTCATTGCCTTCCGGGTCGGCAAGTGCCGCTAAACCGCGGCGGGGCCAGGCTTCTCATAGTATGTATTCGTGCAAGCTGGTTCCATAGTCGTTTCGCGCTCCTTTGGTTTTCGTCTTACGCTATTTCATATATAAAAAACTGTGCCATAAATAAAGCGCTGGTACCCCTCGAAACATACATTATACTCAATGCAATCCGGTCCGGGAATTTTTTGACGATGGTCATTGGTCAATAGACGATGGACGATGTACGATGGACATTTTTGATTGAGCAATCGAGGAACCGAGGATTTGATTCAAAAGCCTGCTGAAAAAGTCGAAACATCATTTCAGTTACACAGAGATGCACTGAGAATGCACTGATTTTCACAGAGTTGCACAAACTGCGTCAAGCTGCGTTTTCTGCGGCCGAAGAAAGCTGCGGTTTCAATGGATGAGGAACCGAGGAATCGAATAACCGAAGAATCGAGGATTTGAGCACGCGCTTGACAGTCAATACAAAAACGCTCAACACTACACGCTCAACCCTCAACCCCAAAAACACCCCAGGCCGCCACACGTGTGCATGACGGCCTGTGCAGGCGGTTTTGAAACAGCGATCAGTTTCAGTTGGTGCCCAGCGAGTGGTCGAAGCGCTTTTTGCCCGGCGCAAACTCGAACTGGACGGTGATCTCGTGCGAGCCGTTGTTGTACTGCTGGAACCGCTGGAAGGAGACATCGTATGAGTAGTACAGGCGCATGGCCGAAATTTTGGTGCCCAGCAACAGGCCTACGGCGCCCCCTACCCCACTGCGGTAGCTCAAACCTGCAATCAGCTTGTCGTCGGCAAAGCCGCCCAGCACGTTGAAATCGACCTGGAAAGGCACATTGCGCATCTTGCGCATCATGATCGAGGGCTCGATGGTGAAGTTGTAGGCATCGACCATGATGCGATGGCCCAGCGCCACGGCGAAGTAGCGGAAGAACGAGCCTTCCGGTGCTCCCGACTCGATGTCGCTGATCTTGGCGACGATCAGATTGGGGAAGGCGAGGCTGATATAAGTCTGGTCATTGAAGAGGGTGTAGGCCCCGAGCGCCGCGTCGAAGATGCGCAGGCCATCCACCGCCTCCTCCACGAGGAAGTCGTTGGGCTGATAGAATTGACCGCTCATCACCGAGCGCGCCAGCTTGATCGTGTGGAACTCGGTGCTGAAGCCGATGCCGGCTTTCATGGGGCCCGTCTCGAAGCGAAACGCGTAGTTGAGCTGGAGGCGCAGGCGCTGCGTGGAGGCGATGTTTTCCGAAAGGACGTTCAAGCCGATGCCCAGCACCTGGCTCAGCGGGCCGTCATAGCCCACGGCATAGGTTCGGGGCGCACCGGGGAAGCCGGCCCATTGCGAGCGCACGTTCATCTGCAGTTTGTGGTTGCCCGTAAAGCCCGCCACCGCCGGGTTCATCAGGATGGGCGAGATGTGATAGTGCGTGAACGCAGCTGATTGTTCCTGCGCCTGCAGGCCAAAGGCGGCACCCAACAGGAATATGCCCAGGGATAACAGTCGTTTCATTTTCAATCGGTTTAATCGATTCATGGGATATGGGTTCGGCTATCGCAAGATGGTGATCGAGCCTTTTTTGCGCAAAAGCTGCTGCGTCTGCGGGTCGCGGTACTCGAAGATGTAGAAGTAACCACCAGCGGGCAACTCGGCGCCGCGCTGGTTGGTGCCTCTCCAAGTGTTGTCGTAATTCTGCTGGCGATACACGAGCTGTCCCCAGCGGTTGTAAATTTCCAGTTTGTTTTCGGGAAACTTCTCCAGACAGCCGATAACGAACTCGTCGTTCAGGCCGTCGCCCTGTGGCGTGATCACGGCGCGTACCTCGAGGCAGGCATCGTCGGGGAAGACGATACCCGAGGCTTCGTCGTAGCAGCCGCGCGCATCCGTCACCTCGACGAAGTAGCGGTCGGCCGGCAGGTCGGTCAGCAGGCTGTCCGTGTCGCCCGTATGCCAGAAGAAGAAGTAGGGCCAGGTGCCGCCGCTCACCTCTGCCCAGGCCTTGCCGTCGTTGTTGCCCTTGTCGGGTTCGGTCTTGACGGTCACCACCAGTGGGTCGGGCTCGCTCACGTCCACGCCGGCGCTCTGCCTGCAGCCATTCTTGTCGGTGACAGTAAGGATGTAGTAGCCGGCCTTGAGTCCTTCTACGACGCGCGTCGTGCGATTGTTGCTCCACTTGTAATCGTAGAACGGCAATACGGTGCGCGGCACGCCACCGGATACCAACGCTTCGATGCGGCCGTCGGAGGCGCCGAAGCAAGACACGTCGTCCACTACGAAATCGATACTGATATCCGAGGGCTGGGTGAGGGTCACCGTAGCCACATCGGTACAGCCGTTGGCGTCGCGGACGGTCACCATGTAGGTGCCGGCGCTCAGGTTGGTAGCCACGGCTTCCGTCTGTCCCGTGCTCCAGACGTATTCGTAGGGCGGCGTACCCGCCGAGACGGTCACCTGCGCTTCGCCGTTGTTGCCGCCGAAGCAGCTCACATTGTAGCCGTTGAAGGAGGTGCTGGCCTCCGCTTGCACAGAAATCTGGGAAGTAGCCGCTACCGTAAAGGTTTTGGCGACAGCCATCACCCCATTGGCATCTACCACGGTAAGGGTATAAGTACCTGCGGCTACACCTGTAAGCGTGCAGTCGGAAGTGGGAATGATATTGCCGTCTTCATCGGTCCAGATGCACTCGTAAGGCTGCGCCCCGCCCGTGATCTGCGGCTCGATGGAGCCATCGGTGTCGTTGTTGCAGAATACATCGTTGACTGCCGCCCCTTCAATGCGGAACTCGTCCACACAGATATCGTTGACGACGTACAGACAGCCGTTGGCATCCTGAATGGTCACGTGGTAACATCCGGGCAGGAGGCCCTGCGGATTTTGCCCGGCGAAGCCGTTGCTCCACATGAACTGGTAGGGGATGGTGCCACCCTGCACGTCGATCTCTATGCGCCCGTTGGCGCCGGCTTCCGTGGCGGAATAGATCTTCACGTCGGGCACCAGGAGGGGATCCGGTGCCTGAATCGTGGCTTGCTGGGCCAGCGTGTTGCCTGCGGCATCCGTAATCTGGATGTCGTAGGTGCCGCCGCCCAGGTCGGTGATCGCCAGCGGGTCGCCTTCGTTGGCCACCGTATAAGTCTGGCCGGCCACCACGACGGTATAGGGGGCAGCCCCGCCCGTCACGACAAGTGTGAGGGTGCCGTCATTGGCATCGGCACAGGTGACATCGGTCGTCTGCACCTGTCCGGCCAAGGGCTGCGTGACCATGAAGGGACCACCTGTCGTGCTGCAGCCCGTGACGTTGTCCACGATCGTGACGGAGTACGTACCCTCACACAGGCCCGTGTTGGGATTGCCGCTGCCACTCGACCAGTTGAAGGTGTAGTCGCCCGAGCCGGCGCCCACGGTCAGGCTGATGGCGCCGTCGCAGTTGCCGTTGTCTTCAGTGATGGTCACCTGCGAGATAAAGGGCGGCTGGTTTTCTCCCACCAGCACCGAGATGCTGATCGTTTCCTGAGGATTGCTGCTGTCGGTCACCGTTACCGAGTAGGAACCGGCGGCCAGGTTGCAGGGATCTTCCACGTTGCCGATGGCCGCATCACTCCAGGTAAAGGTATAGGGCGGAATACCGCCGGCTACGTCCAGGTCAATGCATCCGGTAGCGGTGCCGGCACAGGCCGGCGTCACCGATGCGATGCCCACGCTCAGCGGCTGCAGCAGCACAACGGTATAGGATGCCGTGACCGTACAACTGCATCCATCCGTAATGGTGACCGAATATTCGCCGGCGCTCAGGCCGCTGATGTCCTCCGTGGTCGCAGTAAAGCCGTTCGGGCCCGTCCAGTTGTAGGAATAGGCTCCACAGCCGCCCGTCACGGTCAGGTCGATGGCGCCGTCGTTGCCGGGGCTCATGTTTTCATGCGAAACTGTGGCCTGCGGTGTAATGGGCGGCGTTTCGAAAACGTCTATTTCGGCAGTCGCCTGACAGCCCGCACCATCTGCAATGGTCACCGCATAGGTGCCTGCAGCCAGGCCAGTCTGCATGGCTGCACCCTGCTGGATGCCCGGCGCCGCTGCCCAGGTGTACGTCCAGGGAGCGCCGTTGCCGCCCGTAGGGGAGAGCGTAATGGTGCCTGTGGACTGGCCGGCGCAGGTGACGTGATTGACCTGGGCATTGGGCTGGATGGGAGCCGGCTCTGACACGGTCCAGCTTCCGGTGACCGTTTCCACTCCACTCGTCACCGTGACGCTGTACGTTCCCGCCGCCAGGCCGGTCAGCGTCGGAGCATTGGGATAGGGCCCGCCGGGTCCTTGCCAGGTGTATGAATAGGTGCCGTTGCCACCGGCCGGAATCAGGGTAATCGCCCCGTCCGAGCCGCCCGGACAGGTGACGTGCTGCACCTGGGCATCGACGGTCAGCGGCGTGTTGTTACAGGGATTGGTGATCTGACCGCTGAGGAATACGGGATTGATAAAATTGCCGTTTACGTCTGTCACCTCCACCGGTGTTGGGGTGCCGTTGAAAGACAGACTCGTCGCCTGGTCACAATCGCCAATGATGTTGAAGCACACCTGGTAAATGACCGTGCCGTCCGGTACCGTCACGCCAGTGACGTTGTTGTCCAGCCATGAAAGCGTAATGGTTCCTGAGCCGGCATTCGAGGTGCCAAAGTTGCCACTCGACAGGAAGGGCAAATTGAAACTGCCCACAGAAACGAATTCCACCACTGCAGGATCGAAATGCATGGAATACTGCATGCTCACGATATCGGTGAAATTCATGGTGCTGACATCGACGCAGACCTGGTCGCCCGTGGCGCCGCTCACATCGGCCGCCTCGATGACGAAATCGTCCGGGTTCACCACTTGCTGAATCGAAATAGTACCGTTCTGGAACGTGGGCGTCACTTCCTGGCCCTGACTGTCCGTCACCTCTACCGGCGTCGGCTGACCGCCAAACGAAAAGCTCGTGCTGCTGCCCCCGCTGCCGATCAGATTGAAGCACACCTGATAGATCACCGTCCCGTCAGGCACCGTCACCCCCGACACGTTCGGATCCAGCCACGATACCGTCAATTGACCCTGAGCTGTGTTGTTCGTGCCGAAATTGGCGCCGGCCAGACCGTTCAGATTCAGGTTCTGCACGCCCGCAAATTCCGCCACCGCCGGATCCCACGTCATCGAGTACTGCATGCTCACGATGTCCGTGAAGCCGCTCACGCTCACGTCCACGCAGACCTGGTCGCCCGCGTTGCCGCTTACACTGCTGGCGCTGATGACGAGGTTGGTCGAACTTCCGCCACCCCCTGAGCCGCCACCACCGCCGCCGGAACCACCGCCGCCACCGGTGGGGCCACCGCCGTTGACTTGAGCCGGTTGTACATTCAGGCCCACTTCATTGAAGTTGGCATCAATGACTTCGATGACTACCGGATCGCTGGTGATCGTCACATCCGTCCCGATGCTCGCATCGAGAATTTTGAATTTGATGGAGTAAATCAGCGTGCCGTTGGGCAGGGTAACCCCCGAAACGTTGGGGTCCAACCAGCTTATGGAGAAATTCCCCGAGGCGGTATTGGTGGTGCCGAAATTGCTTCCCACCAGTCCCGGCAGGTTGCCCGAAAGGACGATTTCCTGGAATTCGATCGCGGCCGGATTCCAGTTGGTGGAATATTGCATCGAAACAATATCCGTGAAGTTGTTCACCACAACATCCACCGTAATGATATCACCGTTGTTGCCGGTAATATTCTGCGGCTGGAACACGATCGTGGGTTGGGCAAAGAGCCCCAAAGAAAGGACGAAGCCCACAGCGAGCGCTACAAGCTGTTTCATATGTTCGGAATTTGGGATAAATAATTTGTTGGCTACGGTATGAAGATCAGCTTTCTGATCGCAGCAATGCGGTTATCCACACGGATCAAGATCGAATAATTTCCTGCCTGAGGCAAGAGCTCATTGGTCACGGTTATGGCAAACCGGTCGGTTACAAGACCTTTTTCTTCGCGGTAAAGTACCCGGCCCGTTGCATCGTGCAGCTCCCAGCTGAGTGGACCGGCAGTGCGTACGGCACCTGTAATCTGGCAGGTGTGCGCAAAAGGATTGGGCGATGGCCCGGAAAGCATGGCAAGCACCGGTTCATCCGTACCCACCACATTTCCAATCAGGATCATGCCATTGTGTACCTCTACCTGAAATATTTCCACGCCATCCGTCACTTCGATGGCCGTGGGAGTATCCGTAATGATAATCGGGGTGGCAACGTCGGATTGGGCAATGACCTGAAAAGACACCGTAAAGATGGCACTCGAATCGGGCAATGATTCGCCTTCGAGCGACTGGTCAATCCAGGCGAAGGTCAGGTCGCCGCGATGGGTATGTGCGGTGCCGAAATCGTTTGCGTCAAGGGAATTGAGGTTGAAATTGCCCACATCCACAAAAGCCAGATGCGTACTGTCCCAGTGCAGGGTAAACTGCATGCCTTTGACGTTGGAAAAGTTGGCCACCAGGACGGGCACCTCGATGGTCTGGCCCGGCTCGGCATGCAATTGAGGCAAGATGAATTGGACCTGGCTCAGGAGAGGGGTACCACTACACAGCCAGACAAAGAGAAGGGCAAAGAAGGGTCCGGTTATGGGATAATTTCTTTTCATAGCAAAAATCGTAATACAAGTAGCTTGCCAAGGTAACCATTTCCTTCCTCATGTGCATGTTTGTCAAATGAAATTCACGCGTCGTTCTTGCAAATTTCGATTGTGTTGGCCGGTTTGAACATGCCCCCGGAGAGGCAAGCTCCCCAGGGGCACGTCATATTCAAACCGGACTATGTCGGAAGATGATTATTCGACGATGATCATCTTCTTCGTAGCCGTCTCGGTAGCGGTTTCGAGCGTGTAGTACAGCACACCGGTCTGACCCAGGTCGTCGCTGTTCACGCGTACTTCGTTGTAACCTTCACCGAAGGTGCCGTCCACAACCTTCAGAACCTTGCCGGCTACATCCTGGATCGTCAGCTTGGCATAGCCAGCTTCCGGCAGGTTGAAGCCGATCACCGTTTCCCCGTTGAAGGGGTTGGGCGTGTTCTGGTACAGGGCGAAGTCGGCAGCGGTAGCCTGGCCGTTGAAGGTCAGCGCTACGTCGAGCAGTTCGCCATTCTGGTTGTAGGCTTCTGCCTTCGTGAAGCGCGAGTCCACCTTCAGCAGGTCGCTGAGCTGACCATCCTTCAGGGCGCGGAACTTCAGCGTGAAGAGCTGCTTGCTCGAAGCTTCGCCGTTCCAGCTGGTGGTGATGGCACCTTCGTTGAGCAGTGCGAAGCCGAAGTTTTCGGCCTTGGCCACGCCTTCCTGTACATCTACCAGTTCCAGAGCCGACTTGTCGAAGTCGATCGTGAACTGATAGCCCAGTACGTTCAGGTCGCTGGCTTCGAAGGTAACGGCTACTTCTTCACCTGCCTTGACGGCCTTGTCGGCTACATTCAGAGCCCAGGTGCCCGCCGTGCGATCCTCGCTGCCGAGGAAGGCGCTGGTCGAAGCGTTGCCGTTCACGTCACCTACCTTGATGGCTACGAAGTCGGCGTCCATCACGTCGGTGGTCAGGTTGTTCACGTTGTACACTTCGGGGAAGACCTCTGCCCACGGGTTGTTCGGGTTGGGGAACTGGTAGGCAGCGTCCACGAAGCGCCACGACGTGTTGTTCGTGAAGTTCGGGATCATGTGGAGGATCAGCTTGCGGATCTCAACCATGTCGGCCGTGGTGACCGTACCGTTGTTGTTGGCATCGGCAGCAATCAGCTTGTACGGCGAACCAAGCGGCTGCACGTTGAGAATGTGCTTGCTGATCAGTACGAGGTCGTAGGTCGTTACGCCGTTGAGCGGATCTACGTCGTGCGACGGGGTTACCGTGTAGTCGCCGCCGGCAGGTACGTTGGCGAACAGGTACTGACCCGAAGCGTCGGTAGTGATCGAGTTGGTAGCGGCGCCGTTCAGCTCAACCGATACACCCTGTACAGGAGCATCGTCTTCGTTGGCGATGGCACCGGCGATGCTGGGATCCCCACTGGTGGGGCAGCCCCCCATGTTGTCCTGGATCACCACGAAGGTCTCGCAGTAGTCCTGGTTGCCGGCAGCGTCGGTCACCCACAGCTGGATCGTGTTCTGACCCAGATCGTCGCAGGTGTAGATGCGCTGTACGTCGTTCACATCGGCCGACAGCGACAGTTGCAGTTCGTCAGACGGCGTGCAGTTATCCCAGCTGCCTGCGTCGAAGTCGCTGGCCCATACATCCACCATGCCCGTCGTCGGCATGATCTCCAGTACCAGACCGTTGACGCAGTAGGGCGTGGGCTTCTTGCCGTCGGTGATCGTGAAGGTGAAGCTGCAGGCCGCGCTGTTGCCGCACTGATCCATCACCTGGAAGGTGGCCGTGTGCGTGCCGAGCGGATAGTCACCGCTGGCGGCGCTGTACGTGCCCGGTGCTACGTCCGTGTCCGTACCCGAAGCATCCACCGTGCCGTCGCTGTTCAGGTCCACTTCCCAGCTCACCGTGAACTGGTTCGAGCAGTCATCCGAAATCTCGATGCTCAGGTCGGCGAATACCGGACCGCACTCGTTGTCCAGCTCCTCGAACGAACGGTCGTCGCAACCGCTGATCGTCGGCGGCGTGTTGTCGATCACCTTGATGATCTGCGTGCCCGTCTGGGCCGAGCCGAACGGATCGGCATCGCACCAGTTCAGCACCGTCCAGGTGCGCACGATCTTGTAGCAGGCGTCGGGCACTACCGGATAGTACGTGTCCTCGTACGAGATGGCGATCAGCTCGCACGTCTCGTTGTGGATCGTCGGCGCACCGAAGTCCGGTGCCGGCTGGCCAGGCTCGCATACGGCCGTGATGTCGGCCGGGAACGTAGCGTACCAGTCAGATACGTGATATACCGAAATGGTCTGCGTGCAGCTGACCGGCCCGTTGCCGCTGGCATCGGTTACCGTCCACGTACGCGTGATCGTACCGTTGCCACACTGATCCAGGTTCACCGCGCAGGAGGGCTCGACATCGAAGTCGCAGTTGTCCCATGCCACGGCATCGCCGAAGTCGGCAAAGGCATCGCAGCCTTCAAGGTTGTAGGGCACCTCATACGTATCCCGGTACTCGTCGCACGAGATCTGTTTGTCCACAGGACAGCTGATCGTCGGGAAGATCTTGTCCTGTACGTTAACCTGAACCATGCAGTCGTTGTAGTTGCCGAAGCAGTCGTAGGCGCGGAAGACGACCGTCACCGTGGTGCCGGCATCTTCACA
>WFYJ01000182.1 GCA_015490175.1 Saprospiraceae bacterium
ATGGATGCGGAACAGCTCGTCGCTGCCGCCCGACCATTGCACGCCCCGCACGTGCGCATACACCACGTAGCCCCCACCAGCCCGTGGCCGCACCTCCACGTCCTGCGCCCCGATCAGGCCGCCCTCGATCCACGGTACCTCCATCAGCTCCGCACTCGTCACGTCTATGGCCACGTCAAACTCCTCCACAAACTCCCCGTTCCACCCGGCCAGTTGCACCGCTACCGTCGCAGGGGCTTCACCCCCGCCGCCTATAAGCGCCATTACCAGTTCAAGTGTGCCGCATCCACTCAATGCATCGCAACTGTCAGAAGCAACATCAATGCCTTCGCCAATGGGGTGTGGAAAGGCTTGAAAATCCGCTTTTGCAGGCTCAAGACCTACGAACCCAAGGAGTATCGGACAAGGCAACAGGGCAAATACCACCAGCAACCTCATTCCTGCAAATTGGAAAGGAAGCCACAAGTTTGCAGTACGAACCCGGAAAGATGGGAATACATATGCCTCGTTGTTTGGGTGAAAAAATCGGTTTTCGGGAGCGTACAGGCACGACAACGACGCGGCACGTGCTGCCACGCACACACCTTCCACAAACACAAGACTTATTCGTCGGGGCAGGAAAAACTCGGTCAGCCTCTGAAATCGCGCTGCCTCAGGTCGGTTGCCCAAATATAGAATTCCTTCAGTTTTCCTGCAAGAGTCGTGCAGGGGAATTGTGGCAATCGGTGTGATGAGGCCCGAAGGGCTGGGCTTTTGCCGGCCCGGCCGGTTGCAACACGTTGCATGTGCATCACGATCGCTTTACACTTACTATCAGTTATTTATAGCGCCGGCGAATGAAGATGCGTGCACAAGTATTTTGCATGGCGGCGGTCACGCAACAGGCAGTGACACAGTTGAGAGGGGCCTTGGCCCCACGTTGAGACCGCCGGTCGGGCGGCCAAGCGCCCGACCGGCGCCTGTTGAGACAAGCGCCGCCCCAAGGGGCGGCGCTTGATGTTTGTTTTGTTTTTGCCTTGAAAAGTCCGGGGCCGGAATGTCATGCAACCAGAATCTCCGGAGGTGTATTACCGGACAGCTCCGCTCAATAATCCAGCAAAAAAGGCAGGCGTGCCTGCGGACCGGCCGATTGGAGCATGACGCGCAATTGCTCGTACATCGGATAGTACGGGCCGAGCTCGGCCTGCATGGCTTTGACCGTCAGATCCGACTCATCCATGCCCATGAGCTCGTCCAGAAGTTGCTGGATCGGCTCCTTGATCTGCGGATACTCCTTGATGCGGTAGTGCTCCAGGCCGGCCATGGCCGCCGCCGAAGCGATGGCCCGATCGAGGTCGCCGAGGGCGTCCACCAGGCCGATTTCGAGGGCCTTGCGGCCCGACCAGATGCGTCCCTGCGCGATGGCGTGCACGCTGTCAATCGGCAGGCCGCGACCGGCGCTTACACGACTCAGGAAAACCTCGTAGATCCGCTCGGTTTGTTGCTGCATCACTGCTTTTTCTTCATCGGAAAGCGGGAAATACGGATTGAGACGCGTGGCCCAGGGATGCGTATGGACGGTATCCCAGGTGATGCCCAGTTTGTCGTTGAACAGCTCGGTCATGTTGGGGAACATCCAGAACACGCCGATGCTGCCGGTCAGCGTGTTGGGTTCGGCGAAGATGCTGTCGGCATTGCAACTGATGTAATAGCCCCCCGAGGCGGCGTAATCGCCCATGGATACGACCACCGGTTTGCCGGCTTTTTTGAGCAATTCGATCTCGCGCCAGATGTTGTCGGAAGCCACAGCGCTGCCGCCGGGCGAGTTGACGCGCAGCACCACGGCCTTGATCCGATCCGATTCGCGGATCTTGCGCAAGATTCTGGTGTACTTCTCATCACCGATCTGTCCTTGCTCGCCCTTGCCATCCACGATGGCTCCTTCGGCATAGACCACCGCTATGCGGTCTTTGATGCTGTAGTCCACTTCGGGTCGGGCATGTTCGAAGTACCGGGCAAGCGTCACCACCGGCACGTCGTCGTCTTCGTCCAGGCCCAGCTCTTCGCGGATCAGGGTGCGCACGCTGTCTTTCCACGTCAGGGCATCGACCAGTCCTTTTTCCAGACAAAGGGAAGCGCTGCGGCTGTCGAACCGATTGACCATGGCTTCGAGCGAGTCGAAGGGTATGTCGCGCGCTTCGGCAATCCGGCCGAGGAATTCCTCTGCGAGGGGGTCGAGATATTCGTGGAGCTGCTTGCGGTTGTATTCACTCATCCGGGTAAGGCGGAAGGGTTCGGTCGCGCTTTTGTAGTTGCCCGCGTAAAACACCTCCATCTCGATGCCCACCTTGTCGAGCATGTTTTTGAAATAGGGCACCACGGCGCCAAAGCCCCGCAAGTCGATCAGTCCGAGCGGATGCAGCAGCACCCCATCGGCTACCGAAGCCAGGTAGTAGGCCCGTTGATCGTAGTAGCGCGACCAGGCGAAGATGAACTTTCCGGACTCGGCAAAATCCTCGAGGGCCCGACGCAGCTCCGTAGCCGTGGACAGGCCGATGGGCACCAGATCTATTTCGAGGTAGATGCCCTCGATGCGGTCATCTTCCTTGGCGGCCTCGATGGTGCGCAGGATGTCCGAAAGGCCGAGCGTCTTTTCCTCCTTCAGGTTGGAAAAATCGAACGGGACGTTGTCCGTGCGCTCGGGGATGGGCTTGTCCAGTGTGATTTTCAGGACGCTGTTGGGCTTGACGGGTTTGGGCTTGCTTTCGGCCGAGGCGAGGCGCCCCAGCCAGACCGTACCGATCAGGCCAAAGGCAATGATGAAGAGGAACATGCCCAGGCAGGAGGCAAAAACGAACTTGAAGAAGTTTTTCATGGCGGTCAGCTTTTTTTGACGATGGCGAAAATAGATTCCCGACTCGCCGCAGCCCTCATTTTTCGATGAAAACTCCACCCGCGGGGACGAGCGACCACTCCACCGTGCTGCCGGCAGTCGGGCATCGCCAGGGCCAGACGTGCATTTTGCTTGCGCAAAATTCTGTCTTCCAGATGCCATGAAAAGCAGTGTGGCTACCGGAGAACCGGCTTTCGCCTTAATTTCGTGCAGGAAGCCCCGACCAACACGATACGCGATACGGCCGAGGCCGGCGCGCACGCAATCACATGGCCGCCATTGCCGGTTCGCATCTTCACCCGACGAAAAAAGCGTGGCATGCAGAAAATCCTCCTTCTTCTGATTGGCATCGCAGCAGGCTTCACCTGTTTGCACGCTCAGCCCATCGAGGTGACGCCTTCCACCACCGATCCCTACACACCCGAGAACCTCATCACCAACGTTTTCCTCGGCGACGGCGTGGAAGTGATCTCCGTACAGTTCGACGGCGATCCCAGCGCAGTGGGCTTTTTCAAGAATGCCGCCGATGAAATCGGCATCGAGCGCGGCATCGTGATGACATCGGGGCGGGCCGCCTCGCAGGGCACGAGCTACGGTGCCGATGGCGTGGGCGCCAATTTCGCCTCCAACAACAACGACAGCAATGCCTCCGACCCCGACGTCACGGCCATCTCAGGTGCTGCTCCTCTCGACATTGCAAAGTACACCATCACCTTCATCCCCACGGCCGACACGCTGCGTTTCCGCTACGTGTGGGGCTCGGAGGAGTATCCGGAATACGCCTGTTCCCAGTTCAACGACGTGTTCGGCTTCTTCATCAGCGGACCGGGCATCAATGGACCTTACGAAAACAACGGCATCAACATTGCCCTGATACCCGGGACCGACCTGCCGGTGACGATCAACAACCTCAACAGCGGCCAGGTGGGTAACCTCGGCCAAATTTCGAACTGCACGCCCCCCAACGGCTCGCTGGCCTACTCCCAATACTACATTGACAACAACGGCACTTCCGCACAGCCGGTATATGACGGCTACACCACCGTCCTCACCGCAGAGGCCGTCGTCATTCCCTGCGAGACGTACACCATCAAGCTGGTCATTGCCGACAACGGCGACGAGGTTTACGACTCGGGCGTATTCCTCGAAGCCAAGAGCTTCGGCACCGGCTCGCTCGAAGTGGAAGTAGCCACCGCCAGCCTCGACGGCACCGTCACCGAAGACTGCGCCCAAGGCCTGCTCACCTTCAGGATGCCGCAGCCCGTCGAAAGCGACTTCTACCCCGACTACACCATCTTCGGCACGGCCGAAAACGGGGTGGACTACGTGTTCATCTCCGATTCGCTGTTCATCCCTGCCGGCGACAGCATCATTCAGGTGCCCATCATCGCCTACGAAGACGGCATGGACGAAGGCATCGAGTACATCGCCCTCGACGTGCAGCGCGACATCTGCAACCGCGACACGTTCTACATCTACATCCGCGACAACGAGCTGTTGCCGCCCGCCCTCGGCCCCGATACCACCATCTGCCGGGGCGATACCGTGCAGCTCGACGGCACCCTGCCCATCGAACTGCCCGACCCGCCCACTTTTACCAACACACAGGACTACCCCATCAATCCGCCCTTCACCTCCATCTATTCGCCCATTCAGGTGGCGGGCGTGCAGCCTTTCGAGCTGGGGCCGGGCGTCATCCGGTCGGTGTGCATCAACATTTCCTCCCTTTGGGACGACGATCTCGACATCTTCCTCATCGCGCCGGGCGGCCAATTCCTCGAGCTGTCCACCGACAACGGCGCCGACGGCAACGACTACATCAACACCTGCTTCACGCCCTCCAGCCCCATCCCCATCAACTTTCCCGGGCCCGTGGCACCTGCCTCGGCGGCGCCCTTCACGGGCAACTTCCAGCCCGAGGGGCCGTGGTCCGACCTGTGGGACGGCGACAGCCCCACCAACGGCACCTGGCAACTGCTGGTCATTGACGATGCACAGGGCTTCGACAACAGCGTGCTGCTCGACTGGAGCATCACCTTCGAGCCGCTCTACCAGGTGTACTACCGATGGGAGCCCTCTGCCGGCCTGAGCTGCACCGACTGCCCCGACCCGAAGGCCTTTCCCGATACGACGACCACCTACTACCTCACGGCCTGGGACAGCTACGGTTGCGAGGTGTACGACACCATCACCATCGAAGTATTGCCCTCGCTCGATGCGCCGGACGTGCAGTGCAGCACCGTGACCGACTCAACGGTCACCTTTGCCTGGACGCCCCAGCCGGGCGCGCTGGGCTACGAAGTGAACGTGGACGGCACGGGCTGGGTGCCCGCCGACGCCATCGACATGCATACGGTGACGGGCCTTTCCTACGAGCAGACCGTCACCATCCAGGTGCGGGCCCTGACGGGGCAATGTCCGAGTCTGCCCGGCAGTGCTTCCTGTATCACGCCGCCCTGTCCGGGTGCTTCGCCCAGCCTCGACTCGGTGCATCACGTCACCTGCAATGGCGGCAACGACGGCGCCGTCTTCCTCTCGGCTTCCGGCCCCGATGCGCCTTTCACCTTCACGGTGGCCGGCCAGACCAACAGCACGGGCGTGTTTACGGGCCTGGTGGCCGGAGCCTATACCGCTACGATCACCGATGCGGCCGGGTGCAGCATCTCTTTGCCCTTTGGCATCAATCAGCCCACAGCCCTCGAAACCGACATCAGTGTGATTGCCGAAATCAGTTGCCCGGGCGCCGCCGACGGCAGCCTGGCGCCGCTCGTATCCGGCGGCATGTGGCCCTACAGCTTCCAGTGGCAGGACGGCAGTACCGATTCGCTGCGCACCTCGCTGGGGCCGGGCACCTGGTCAGTCACCATTACCGATGCCAACGGCTGTACGGCGACCGTGGCGCACACCCTCGCGAGCCCGCCCCAGATGTTTCTGATTGCCAGTGCCGAAGATGCCAAATGTGCCGGCGCCGCCGACGGTGCCGTCTTCGTAGTGGCCTCGGGAGGCACGCCCCCTTATACCTATCAGTGGGACTCGCTGGCCAACCATGCGACCAGCAGCTTCGTCACCGGTTTGCCGGCAGGCACCTATGAAGTCACGGTGACCGATGCCTCGGGCTGTAGCCAAACGGCACAGACCACCGTCAACGAGCCGCCCCCCATCGCGCTCTCGTTCGACGCGACCGAACCGTCCTGCTACAACTATACCGACGGCCAGATAATCGCCTCAGCCTCGGGTGGCAGCCAGCCATATAGCTGGTCGTGGAACGGCGGCCCCTTTCAGGGCAGTCCCGTCCTCGACGGGCTGGGCGAAGGCTGGGTCATCCTGACGGTGCGTGACAACAGCGGCTGCACCACGACCGATTCCATCTATCTTTCTGCCCCCGACACGCTCGCGGTGGCCCTCGCCCCCGACACGGTATCCTGTGCGGGCAGCGCCGACGGCACGCTGGCCGTGGTGTTCGCGCAGGGCTACCAGCCCGCCGACACCTACACCTACCTGTGGGATGCACCCGGCCAGACGGACAGCCTGGCCACCGGTTTGCCGGCAGGCACATGGTGCGTCACCGTGACGAACCAGAACGGATGCAGTACCACCGCATGCGCCGACATCGCCGAGCCACCGGCCCTCGTGCTCGACTACGTGCTCAATCATGCCGGCTGCAGCGGCTCCAATGACGGTGCCATCGCCCTGCTTCCTTCCGGTGGTACGCCGCCCTACCAGTACAACTGGACTCACGGCGACACGGACAGCCTGGCCGCCAACCTGGGTGCCGGCGACTATGTGGTGACCGTAACGGATGCCCACGGCTGCACGCTCACCGCCGCGTTCACCATCGAGGAAGCCAGCCCGCTCGAACTGTCCTACACCGCCACCGACGTGGACTGCTTTGGCGAAGCCACCGGCACCATCGCCCTGACCGTCGAAGGCGGCACGCCGCCGTATGCCTATTCGTGGTCGGGGCCCAATGGCTTCACTTCCGACCAATCTTCGATTGACGGGCTCCCGGCCGGCGACTACCTCGTGACCGTCACCGACAATCTGGGCTGCACAGCCACCCTGACCATACCGATCGCACAGCCGGCCAGTGCACTGACTGTTACCCTGCAGCAGGAAAATCCCGTCCTGTGCCATCAGACCGCCAACGGCGCGCTCGAAGCCCTGGCCGGCGGCGGCACGCCCCCGTACACCTACGCCTGGAGCACCGGCAGCCAGAGCGACCGGATCGAGGGGCTCGGCCCGGGCGACTATTCCGTGACTGTTACGGATGCCAATGGTTGTACCGCTTCCGCAAATGCCGCCTTCGAGGAGCTGGGCGAAATCGCCATCGAGCTGGAAGCCGAGGACGCCAGTTGCCACAATGCCAGCGACGGACAGGCCAGCGTCACGGGCATCCGCTACGGCAGTCAGCCCGCCGACCTGCTGCATTTCGTCATAAGCTGGAACACTACGCCGCCCCAGTTCGGGCCCACCGCATTTGCCCTGCAGGGCGGACAGACCTACACCGTCACCGCTACCGACACGCTTGGCTGCACCGGCACGGCCACCGTCACCATCAATAATCCGCCCCCGATCGGCTACGAAGTCGAGGAAGTGCGCGACGTCTCCTGCCCCGACGGCGCCGACGGCCGCATTCGGGTGCGCGGACAGGGCGGCGTGCCGCCCTACAGCTACCAGTGGGACAACCAGGCCGGCAGCCAGACGACCGCCGAAGCCACGGGCCTGGCCGCCGGCACCTATACCGTCACCATCGCCGACGCCAACGGCTGTGCCACCCAGGCCACCGCCACGCTGACCGAACCGGCACCCTGGCAGGTCAGCTTCCAGGTGCAGAACGTCGCTTGCTACCATGCCCGAACGGGCTCCATCGAGGTCATCGCCGTGGGCGCCACGCCGCCCTACACCTATGTCTGGGAAAACGGCCATGAGGGTGCTACCCTCGACCAGGTGGCCGCAGGCACCTACGCCCTGACCCTCACCGACAGCCGCGGCTGCACCTTCACCACTTCGGCGACGGTCAGCGCGCCGGGCGAACCGATCTCCGCCACCTTCGACACGGACGACGTGACGTGCCACGGCTACAGCGACGGCAAGATCTACGTCTATCCATCAGGAGGCACGCCGCCCTACACCTTCAGCGTGGACGGCCGGCCCTTCGTCGGCGCCTCGACTCTGCTGGGCCTGCCCGCCGGCCATCACTTCATCACCATCCGCGACAGCAAGGGCTGCGAATGGCAATCGCAGGGCGTGTACCTCGCCGAGCCCGACCCCATCCTCGTCGATCTGGGGCCCGACACCACCATCAA
>WFYJ01000183.1 GCA_015490175.1 Saprospiraceae bacterium
AACATTAAACATTAAACATTAAACTCTAAACCCTAAACCCTCAACAACACACCCTCAACCAATACAACAGAATATCCCGAACCACTTTGATTTGAGTATAACAGCTACACCTTCGCCGGATCGGTCACAGCCAAAGGTATATACTCGGCGCAATCCGGTTGGGAACTTTTTACGATGAACGATATTTTGAGGCGGGGTGAGGAGGATGGAACGACCGAGTGCAAAGAGGCACAAGTCCTGCCTCTTCCACCGCCCCAACCGATTTCACCACGAAAACACCCTACCTCTCCTTGCCAGGTTTTCCCATACGCACCATGAGAATAACGTTAAACCCTGCAACAAGCATCGCCTTCTGCTGAGCTGTGGGCGTTGATCGGGCATGGTTTCACCCCAAACACTACTGCCTATGAAACGGAAAGCCAGAATGCTCTTGTTTGGCGCGCTGCTCTGCCTGTACACTTCGTGCATCCCTTCCATTCAGCCCTTTTACACCGACGACCTGCTGACCACTTCGGATGATTTCCTCGGCAGCTGGATTGCCGAACAATCAGAGGAAAGCACGGGCGACATCCAGCTCGTGTCCACCATTCTGTGGGAGGTTCGGGCCCGCAAGGACGGCAGCTACCGCATCCGCATGGAATCCGACGGCAAGGCCGGCTGGTTCGTGGGGCACCTTTTCCGCGCCGGCAATCAATTGCTGCTCGACACCACGCCGGGCGAAGGCGCCCACGGCGAAGACCTCTCTGACTGCCTCGACGACATGAGCGAATATCATCTGCTGTCCCTGCACCATCTGTGGCGCGTGCGCTTCGAAGGCGGCATGCTGTACCTCGACCAGCTCGATCCCGACTGGTTCGAGGCGGCAAACGCCACCAACCGTACCGACGGCCTTTTGCATCAGGGCAACGAAATGGACCTGTTCATCGCCTCTTCAGACGTGCTGGCAGCCTGGCTGTTGCGTCATGCCGACGATGAGGAGCTGTGGGAAGAGGCACTCATCATGCACCCGGACACCTGAAGCGGCGGCGGGGCCGGCTTTCCGTACGTCTGCGGGAAGTGATACCTTGCAGGCAAACCGCAGCCGACCGATGCACTTGAGCGAAATACTGACCCACCTTGGCGAAGACCGGCACCGCTACTTCGAGGCCGTCGCCCCGCCCGTCATCCAGACCAGCAATTTCGCGTTTCGCTCCCTCGACGAGTTCCGCAAGGCCGTCAGCGAGGAGCTGGAGCACCACGTGTACACGCGCGGCAACAACCCCACCGTCGAGATTCTGCGCAAGAAGCTGGCTGCGCTCGAAGGCACCGAAGACGCACTGGTGCTGGGCAGCGGCTCGGCTGCCGTAGCTGTGGCCGTGCTGTCACAAGTGCAGCAAGGCGATCACATCGTGTGCGTGCAGAAGCCGTATAGCTGGACGTGGAAGCTGCTCGGCAAGTGGCTGCCGCGCTTCGGCGTGGAGACGACCTTCGTGGACGGGCGCGAAACCGCCCGTTTCGAGGCGGCCCTGCGCCCCAACACGCGGCTCATCTACCTGGAAAGCCCCAACAGCCTCACTTTCGAGCTGCAGGATCTGGAGGCCGTGGCCCGGTTGGCGCGCAGCCGCGGCATCGTCACCGCCATCGACAACAGTCATTGCTCGCCCGTCTTCCAGAACCCGGCGGCCTTCGGCATCGACATCGTCATTCATTCGGGCACCAAATACCTCAACGGCCACAGCGACGTGGTCAACGGCGTCATCTGTGCGAGCAAAAAGATCATCCGGTCCATCTTCGAAAACGAATTCATGACGCTGGGGGCCATCATCTCGCCACACGATGCCTGGCTCATCCTGCGCGGCCTGCGCACCCTCGAGCTGCGCATGCAGCGCTCCGACGCCTCGGCCCGCAAGGTGGCCGGGTTTCTGAAAGGGCACCCGCGCGTGCGGCAGGTGCTGCATCCGCTGATGCCCGATTTCCCGCAATACGAGCTGGCACGCAAACAGATGCGCGGCTCGGGCGGCCTGTTCAGCTTCCTGCTCGACGTGGACACGCTCGAAGCCGCCGAACGGTTTTTCGCCAATCTGAACCGCTTCTTGCTGGCCGTCTCATGGGGCGGGTACGAGTCGCTGGTGTTGCCCAGTGCTGCCTTTTACAAAATCCCGGGCAAGCCGGATACGCCGCTGCCCTTCCAGCTCGTGCGCCTCTATATCGGCCTCGAAGACCCGGACTGGCTGATCGAGGACCTGGCGCAGGCCTTGGACCGGATGTGAAGCAAGAGGAATGGTTGAGACCGCACGGCGTATGTTGAGATGCCGCTGCGCGGCTCTGTTGAGACCGCACGGCGTGCAGATGTTGAGAGGGTTGAGGGGGTAGCGTTGAGCGTTGAGCGTTGAGACTGACCATTGTCCATCGTCTGAAAAACAATAATTTGCCATGGCCACGAAAGGACTGACCCGAAGCAAGACCGACCGGTGGATTGCCGGCGTATGTGGTGGCATCGCCCGCCGTTTCGACGTCAATTCCACCATGGTGCGCATCACGTACGTGCTCTTCTCGATGCTGAGCGCGGCCTTTCCCGGCGTGCTGGTGTACGTGTTGCTCTGGATTCTGATTCCCGAAGAGGATTGAAGGGAATAGCCTGCGGCAAAAGAGATTGTCCGGTTGCACAGAGCATCCACTGAGCACACACTGGGTTTCACAGAGGGTGAGCGCAAGCTTCGAGCCCGCCCATGTGCCGACAGGTGAAAACGACACCCTATCAAGCGCCGCATGGCATACAGCCTCGACATCGCCGTAGCTTTTCCTGAAAAAAACCGGGATAGCAACTGCTCCACCTACAAACACACAGCAATCATGATTCGACTCAGCGACATTCCAACCACTCCCCCGCCCGACCTCGACAAAAAAACCGCTCGCAAAGAGACCAAAAAGCGCGCGAAAAAGATCGGCGAGCTGCAACGCATGCTCTACGCACAGCGTAAATACAGCTTGCTGGTGGTGCTTCAGGGCATGGATGCCAGCGGCAAGGACGGCGCCGTGCGCAACGTCTTCCGCTACTGCACCCACGACGGCGTGGACGTATATGCCTTCAAAAAGCCCACGGAAGAAGAACTCGCGCACGATTTCCTGTGGCGCGTGCACAAGCAGGTGCCGGCAAAGGGACAGATTCGCATCTTCAACCGCTCGCACTACGAGGACATCCTCATCCAGCGGGTGCACGGCTGGATTGACGAAGCGCGCGTACAGGCCCGCATGCGCGCCATCAACGCCTTCGAGCGGCTGCTGCAGGAAGACAACGATACCGTCGTACTCAAATTCTACCTGCACATCAGCAAGGAGCAGCAGGAAATCGAGCTGCGCCAGCGCATGGAAGAGCCCGACAAATTCTGGAAACACAACCCCAACGACTGGAAAGAACGCGAGTACTGGGACGACTACATGCGCTGCTACGAAGATGCCATCAACTGGAGCGACATTCCCTGGACCATCGTGCCGGTGGACAAGCGCTGGTATCGCGATTATGTCATCTCGCAGAAGGTGCTCGACGCCCTCGAGTCGCTGCCGCTGGCATGGCCTCCGCTCGAAAAGTGACGGCCGCACACATATGCGCATTTTTTCTCATACCAGTGAATGGTTTTGCTATTTTTGCCGCAAGGCAACCTTTCTGACACATCCAAAGTCAATCCTTTCATGAAAAAAATACTGCCCGTTGCGCTGGCCTTGCTGATGAGCTGGAGCTTTCACCTGAAAGCGCAGGCACCCCAACAATTCTCCTACCAAGCCGTAGCCGCCGACGCGGCCGGCAACGAGCTGGCCAACACCGTCATCGGGTTGCGTTTCTCCATCGTCAGAGACAGTCTGAATGGCGAGGTGGTCTGGATGGAAACCCATCAGACGGGCACCGATCCGTTCGGGCTGTTCACCGTGCAGGTGGGTGCAGGCACACCGGCCGGCGGATCGGCCATTGCGTTCGACCAGATTGACTGGGCCGATGGCCCCTATTTCCTCCGGGTGGAAATGGACCCTGCCGGCGGCGCCAACTACGCTCTGATGGGCACCACGCAATTGCTGTCGGTGCCCTATGCCCTCTACGCCGAAACGGCCGGATCGGCCAGCAACGACCTCGACACGGATCCCACCAACGAATTGCAGACACTCGAAGTGTCGGGCGATACGCTCAAACTGTCGGGCGCGCCGCCTGTGGTCTTTGCCGACGCCGATGCCGATCCCACCAACGAGCTGCAGGAGCTGATGCTCGACGGCAACACGCTCTCGCTCACGGGTACCAACAGCGAAGTGGACCTCAGCCTCGTCAGCGGCGACAACGACCCCACCAACGAGCTGCAACAACTGCAAATCAGTGGCGACACGCTGGTGCTCAGCAATGGCGGGGGCAGCGTCGTGCTCAGCGAAGGCAACCTCTTCAACGCACCGGGCGCCTCGCTGACGCTGCCGCAGGGCATTGGAACCGACTTCGTGTTCATCCCCGATACGCTGACGGTGCCTTCCGGCAAAACCTTTTACGTCATCGCCGCCGAAGACGACCTGCTGATGCCCGACTATGCCGTGAACGGACTGGGGCTGGCGCTCACTTCGCCTTCCCTACCTGTGTTCGGGCCGGGTGTTTTTGTGGACAACTGCCGCTGCATCGGCTTTTTCAAGGATTTCGACCCCAACATCGAGCCGCTGGTGATCGTGCTGCAAGCCAACAACGGCAATACCTTCAACGTGCCGCCCGACAAAAACCTCATCATCAAGAGCGGCCTGAATGCCAACACGCCCATCACCCTCAACGGCACGGTGATCAACTTCTTCAGCTCCAACTTCGAAGCGCTGGCTATTCCCGCCGGCACGGCCATCACCAACAACTCGGCCGACGAGGTGATCCTGACCGGCTATTTGCTCAACATCAACTGACGCGCTCATGCCCCTGCGCTTTACCTTACTGATCCTCGTCCTGTTTTTTGGCGGAAGCCTGAGTGGACAAAGCCTGCGGCGGGCCGTCATCTCGTCGGCGGGGCAGGCCCTGCAGGGCAGCGGCTACTACTTCCACACGACCATCGCACAGCCACCCAATGCCGGCACCGTATCGGACGGGCAGCACTTCCTGCGACAGGGCTTCGAACAGCCGCTCAGGGGCGACTGCGCCACGGCGCCTCAGGCCATCTTCACGGTGGACAGCGTGGCGAACAGCACCTGCGGCCTGCAGTACAACTTCCACTACGCCGGCCCACAGGAGCCCGGCATGACCTTCCTCTGGGAATTCGGCGACCAGGCCATCCCGGCCACCAGCACGCAAGCCGACCCGCAAGGCGTGGTCTTCACCTTCAACGGCATCGCCGAGGTGAAGCTGACCGTGACGACGGGCGACTGCACTTCCTCAGCCACCTATCCCGTGTACGTCACCTCGACCACCTTCACCGCCACGGCACAGGTGATGGACGTGATCTGCTACGACGACCACGACGGCGCCATCAGCCTGACGATCGAAGGAGGTCTGCCGCCCTATACGGTCTTCTGGACTACCGGCGACACGGGAACGGTGATCGCGGATCTGTATCCGGGCCTGTACGGCTTTACCGTCATCGACGCACAGGATTGCATGATCGAGGGCAATGCCGAAGTGCAGGGCCCGCCCCCCCTCGACCTGCTGCTCAACGTCACCCATGAAAGCTGCACCGACACCCGCGACGGCAAGATCGTTGCCATGGCCGAAGGGGGCGTGCCGCCGCTCACCTTTCGGTGGAGCACCGGCAGCACCGATACGGAGATCGACAATCTGGGGAAAGGCCTCTACAGCCTGACCGTAACCGACGGCGCAGGATGTGAAAAAATCGCAGACAGCATCGAAGTCAAGACGCTCTGTACCGATCTGGTGATGTACGAGATATTTACTCCCAACGGCGACGGTGTCAATGACACCTGGGTGGTGGAGGGCATCGAAAATTTCCCCGACAGCCAGCTCGAAATTTTCAACCGCTGGGGTGAACGCGTGTACCTGGCCACCGGCTACCAGAACGACTGGAATGGCACCACCTCCAGCGGCACCGAGCTGCCGGCAGGTACCTACTACTTCATCCTGCAGCTCAACGACGGCACCGGCACCATTCACCGGGGTGCCATCACGCTGCTGAGGTAGCCGTTTCGACCTGCAGACGCACCGCAGACCCAGCCCTGAAGCCCGAAGCCGATCCCGTGTACCACGCTCAAACCGAACCCATGCCTCGACGCGTACTCATATTCGTTCTGCTCGTGCTGCCCTTGTGTGTGAAAGCACAGCAGTATCCGCTTTTCTCCAACTTCCTGAACCACAGCTATGGCTACAACCCCGCCATCATCGCCGAAAGCGGCGGCCTGTATGCCAATGCCCTGTATCGCCTGCAATGGCAGGGCTTCGAAGGGGCGCCGCGCACCCGGCTCATCAACGTCCAGGGCACGCTCGGCAAGGCACCCATCGCACTGGGCGGATACTACTTCAACGACCAGGCCGGTGCACTGACGCGCCTGGGCGGGTCGGGCATGCTGGCCTTTGTCAAGGATCTGGGCAAAGCGACGCGCCTGTCGGTGGGCTTCTCAGGGGGCTATTTCCTGCTGCGCATCAATCCCGAAGCGACCATCCAGGACCCCAACGACGCATTGCTCCTCAACGGCATGGACGAACAGATGTTTGCCGACTTCAATGCCGGGGTGTACCTCAAAACCCATGGCTTCTACCTCGGCTTCTCCATCCCGCAGGTCATCGAGCGGGAGATCCGCTTTTCGCAAACGGCGCCCGCGGGCATCCTGCGCCGCCACTACTACGGGCTGGCCGGATACCGCTGGCAGGTCGGACGCAACGTCCATATCGAGCCGACGGCCATCCTGAAATACGTGGCGGGGGCGCCCTTGCAGTACGAAGGATCGCTGCGCTTCGACTTCGGCTTCCTGTGGCTGGGCGGCAGCTACCGCTCCGACCGCACGCTGGTCGGCCTCGTCGGCTTCGATGCCGGCAACCTCACCCTGAGCTATGCCTACGACATGGCCACCTCTTCGCTGCGCCACGTGAGCAGCGGCAGCCACGAGCTGGGCATAGGCATGCGCTTCGGCAAAATGCCCGACAAGGACGGCGACGGCATCCCCGACGAGCGCGACCGATGCCCCGACGAGCCGGGTACCAAAAAACGCAAGGGCTGCCCCGAACCGGAAAAAGAACCCGAACCGGAAGCACCCCCCGTGGCCGACCGCGATGGCGACGGCACGCCCGACTCCGAGGACACCTGTCCCGACCTGCCCGGGCCGCGCGAAAATGCCGGATGCCCGTGGGGCGATCGCGACAAGGACGGCATCCGCGACGCCATCGACGCCTGCCCCGACGTGCCGGGCGTGGCCTCCAACCGCGGCTGCCCCCTCGACGACCGCGACGGCGACGGCATCGTGGACGACAAGGACAAATGCCCCGACGAGCCCGGGCCCGTGCGCTTCGAAGGCTGCCCCGGCTCGGACCAGGACAACGACGGCGTGCCCGACCAGGAGGACGCCTGCCCCAACACGGCAGGGCCCGCCAGCAACGACGGCTGCCCTGAGCCGACCAAACGCGAGATGGACGTGCTCAACCTGGCCATCCGCAACCTCTACTTCGACACCGACAAATGGGACATCTGGGAAGAGTCGTACCCCTACCTTGACCAACTGGCCGAGATTATGATTGCCCATCCCGACTGGAAGCTGCGCATCCGCGGCCATGCCGATGCCCGCGGCGACGAAGCACACAACCTGCGGCTCTCCAAGCGCCGCGCCGAAGCCGTCATGTTCTACCTCATCAATCGGGGGGTAAGCCGCGACCAGCTCATCGTCGAGTACTTCGGCGAGCTGGCCCCCGTAGCGCCCAACGACGACCCGGCCGGCCTGCAGCTCAACCGCCGCGTAGAGATGGAATTCGTGTTCGAATAAAAACGAACCTGTGCCATGAGAAAACTGACCGCCGACATCGTGTACCCCGTTTCGGGCCCGCCCATACCCGAAGGCGTGGTGATACTTCACGACGACGGCGCCATTGCCGCGCTCAGCACGCGCGAGGGCCACGACCCCGCCACGCTCGAATACCACGCCGGCGCGCTCGTGCCCGGCTTCGTCAACGCCCACTGCCACCTCGAGCTGTCGCACCTGAAGGGCAAGGTGGACACGGGCACCGGCCTGTTGCCCTTTCTCAAAAGCGTCGTCAGCTTCCGCGATGTGGAGCAGGACATCATTGACCAGGCCATCGAAGCGGCCGATGCCGAGATGCAGCGCGAAGGCATCGTAGCCGTGGGCGACATCAGCAACAAGGCCGACACGGCCCGCGTCAAGGCGGCCAGCCCCATCCGCTACCATACCTTCGTCGAGATGTTCGACTTCATGCAGGAGGCCTGGGCCGAAAAGACCTTCAACGACTACATGGCCGTCTTCGAGGCACAGGCCGACGGCAACGGCAATCGCAAGAACGTGGTGCCCCATGCGCCCTATACCGTGTCGGAAAAGTTGTTCGCCCTTTTGCGTCAAGCGCAAACGCCACCCTGCACCGTCAGCATCCACAATCAGGAGACCTGGCACGAAGATGCCTTCTTCCTGCGCGGCGAAGGCGGCTTCCCCGACTTTTTTTGCGACTTCGGCATCGACATGAGCGGCTTTCGGCCCACCGGCAAAACGTCCATCCACTATGCCCTTGCGCACATGAATCCCGAATGCCGCACCCTGTTCGTACACAACACCATGACCACGCCCCCCGACATCGAGGCGGCCCATGCCTGGGGCGGACGCAACGTCTTCTGGGTGACCTGTCCCAACGCCAACCTCTACATCGAAAACCGCCTGCCCCACTACCGCCATTTCCTCGATGCCGACGCACAGGTCTGCATCGGCACCGACAGCCTGACCAGCAACTGGCAACTGAGCGTGCTGGAAGAGATGAAGACCATCGCCCGCTACCAGTCGTATGTGCCTTTCGGCAAAATGCTGGAGTGGGCCACGCGGAACGGCGCGCGCGCCCTCGGCTTTGAGGACGAGCTCGGCACTCTGGAACCGGGCAAGCGACCGGGTATCAACCTCATCACCGGCATGCGCGACGGCAAGCTGACGCCCGATAGCCGCGTGCAAAAACTGGCTTGAGCGAACATGGCCCCACCTCGCCGCGCATACCTGCGTCCCTGGCCGCTGCCGGGTCGGCTGGCGTTTTGGCTGGCCGTGTACTTTCCGCTGTTTTACCGACTCGACGCCTTGCCCTTGCAGCAATGGGACGAAGCGCGCCGAGCCGTCAACGCCGCCGAGATGCTGGAGCGCGGCTCGTGGCTGGTGCCCTGGTTCGGCGACCAGCCCGAGATGTGGGGCACCAAGCCGCCGCTGTTGTTGTGGCTGCAGGCGCTGTGCCTGAAGCTGCTGGGCTACACGGAGCTGGCCATCCGGCTGCCGTCGGCTCTGGCAGGGCTGGCCACCATTGCCCTGCTGGTGTGGTTTGCCGAAAGGCACCTGAAAAAGCCGCTGGCGGGCTACCTGGCCGGGCTGGCCCTCGTCACCATGCCGTGGTGCGGCTTCCACGTCACGCGTACGGGCGACTTCGACGCCCTGCTGACCCTCTGGCTCACGGCCGCCCTGCTGTTTGGCTGGCTGTGGCTCGAATCGCTGCGCACCAGAGCGCCCCGCCCCCGCTACGCCCTGCTCGCCGCCGGCGCCATCGGCCTGGCCGGCCTGACCAAGGGCGTGGCCGGGTTCTTCTTCCTGCCCGGCATGTTGGTCATGACGGCCATTCGGGGCCTTGTGGGTGAGACGTTGCATGCAACGTCTTTACGATCACATGCAACGTCTCTACGTGCAACGTTTCTTTATGCAACCTTGCTCGCGTTCGGCCCCCTGCTGGCCTATTATCTGGCACGCGAATGGGTCAACCCCGGCTACCTGGCCGCCGTGTGGCAAAACGAACTCGGTGGCCGCTACGGCCAGGCGCTCGAAGGACATACCGGCCCCTGGCACTTCTACCTCGACCAACTCGCCCGCCTCGATGTGTGGTTGTGGGTGTTGCCCGTGGCCCTGTATTTCGGC
>WFYJ01000184.1 GCA_015490175.1 Saprospiraceae bacterium
CGTAACGCGTGACGCATAACATCATAAATAACAAACTGATTTTAAATAAAAAACATACCGAGAATCGTTGCGTTCCCGACTTGAGTCGGAGCCTGCCCCGGTTTGCCGGGGACGGGCTCCCGACTTTGGTCGGAGCCTGTTTCCGAAGAGTCGGAACAAGTTTTCCGCTGGGCGGAACAGGTTTGCGCGAGATTTTGGGTTTTTTCAGGGGACTCAATTCTCAAAAACCGAATTGTGCCGAGTATATCCGAAAGATGAAGCAACTTTGCTCAAGCCACTTCATTATTCCTTGATATACTCAAATCAAAGTGGTTCGGGAAATCCTGCGGCAGTGGTTGAGTTTAGTTTGACTATCAGATTTTCAGATATTTGTGCAGATATGAGTCATTTGCTCAACTCCCGGTTCTTCACTCATTCCAACCGCAGCCTTCGGCCGCAGAGGACGCAGCGCTGACGCAGTTTTTGACCAGAGGTTGAGCGTTGAGTGTTGAGTGTTTAGAGTTTACAACTCTGTGAAAATCAGTGCATGCTCAGTGGCGCTCTGTGTAACTGAATGAATTTTCGACTTTTTTCAGCAGGCTCTTCACTCACTCACTCATTCACTCCATCACTCCATCTCGGAAAAAATCGTCCATTGACTATCGTCAAAAATTCCCAAACCGAATTGCATTGAGTATATCCGCCTTTCCGCAAATACTACCGTTATGCTGCAACACATACCCGTTCTCGCCCTGAGCCTGTGTACCACCCTGCTCACCGCCCAGCCCGAGCTGCCCCCTGCCTTTCGGCAAAAGCTGGAGCGCAGCGGCGTGGAACTGATCTGGCCGCCGGCAGGCACCTATAGCGCTGCGCCGCAGCCACGACTTGCGCCCGAGCCCTTCGACTACGCCCTGTACCTCGCTGCCGAAGACATCGAGATCCGCTACGCCCTTCAGCCCTGGGCCGATACCGATCCGGCCACCTGGTCGCCTCTGTTGCTGGCCAAGCGGGCAATAGCCATGGTTGCCAATGAAGACTCGAGCGACTGGTTCGTCAACATGACCACGCTGGACGCCTACGAGCTCGAGCAGTTCGACGCCGATGGAGGCGTATTGTACCACTTCCGGCCCCGGCACCCCGCCGACCAGGGCCGAAGCGGCCGACTACTGGCCATCTATCGCAAAAACCGGGGCATGGCGCTGGTGTACTGGCTGTTCGGCCGGCCCGAACACGCCTCGGTGTCCATTCGCTTTTTTGCGCTGCGCTTTACCGACCTCGAGTGAGTGCAGGAGCAGGCAGGCCCCTGCATTGCTTTTCCTTGAGCTGCTTTGGATTCGGACACACATCTCGCCGCGATGCCTGCACATATCCCACGACATCTTGCCGCCTTGCGCGACCGCTACCAGCAGACGCTGCAGCGATACCCGCGCCGCACCATGGTGCTCACCGCCCTCATCATGCTGGGGCTGTCGGCACTGTGGGCAGCCCTCTGGCTGGCTTTGCTGGTGTGGCTGGGTGCGTTCGGTCCCCTGCCCGACTACGCCACGCTGAAAAACCTGCGCCAGGAAGAGGCTTCCATCGTGTACAGCGCCGACGGACAGCAACTGGGCCTGCTTTACCGGACCAATCGCATCGTCGTAGAGGCCGATGAAGTGCCGCCGGTAGTGACGCAGGCCCTCGTGGCCACCGAAGATGCCCGCTTTTTCCGGCACACGGGCATCGACCTGGTGGCGCTCGGGCGGGTACTCGTGAAGAGCATCCTGTTGCGGGATGAATCGGCCGGCGGGGGCAGCACACTCACCCAGCAGTTGGCCAAAAACCTGTTTCCGCGCCGCGACTACGGTCTGCTGAGCCTGCCAATCAACAAGCTGCGCGAGATGTTCATCGCGCGCCGCCTCGAGCAGCTCTACGACAAGGAAGCCCTGTTGCTCATGTATCTCAATACCGTGCCTTTTGGCCACCAGGCCTGGGGCATCCGCCAGGCGGCATGGCGCTACTTCGGCAAGCAGCCTGCAGCCTTGAAAACCGAAGAAGCGGCCACCCTCATCGGCCTGCTGAAAGGCACCTCCCACTACGACCCCGTCGCCCATCCCGAAAGGGCACGGCAGCGCCGCAATGCAGTGCTGCACCGGATGCGGGTCAACGGCTATCTGGACAGCCTGCGCTGCGACAGCCTCTGCCAACTGCCCTTGCAGGTGGACTATCACGCTCCCGATGCCGACCAACTGGCTCCCTGGCTGGTGGAACAGGTACGCCGGCAGGCCCCCGCCCTGCTCGAAGAATCGGCATGGAACGGCAACCGCCCCTACGACATCTACACCGACGGCCTGCGCATCTACACGACCATCGACAGCAGGCTGCAACGGCTCGCCGAGGCGTCGGTGCGCAGCCACCTGCCCCGACTGCAGCGCGCCTTCTGGCGCGACTGGGGCCGCCGCAACCCCGTCCCGCGCAAGCTGCTGTGGCAGGTAGCACGCCTTAGCCCCCGCTACCAGGCCTTGCGCGCACAGGGGCACAGCCGCCGCACGGCCGACTCGCTCATGCAGCACCTCACAGTGCCGGTAGCCCTGTTCGACCAGGAAGCGCCCGGCCGAGTGCGCTACGACACGCTCAGCCCCCTCGACTCGGTGGCGTGGTACCTGCAAATCCTCCACGCCGGCATGCTGGCCGTTGACCCGGCCACAGGCGCCGTGAAAGTCTGGGTGGGCGGCATCGACTGGCAATTTTTCAAGTACGACCAGGTGCGCGCCAATCGGCAAACGGGTTCGCTCTTCAAACCACTGGTCTATGCTGCTGCCATCGAGCGGGGCTGGCGACCCTGCGACTATCTGCCGGTGCAGGAAGCGGGCTGGCCCCAACCCGACGGCACCGTGTGGCGCCCGCGCAACGCCCACCACGAGCCCGAAGGGCTCCGCTCGCTCAACTCGGCCCTCACGCGCTCGACCAACACCATCGCGGCGCGCCTGCTGTACGAGGTCGGCCTCGAGGCCGTCAGGGAAAAGGCCGAGCTGCTCGGCATGGCCGACGTGCCCGCCACGCCGGCCATCGCCCTGGGCACGGCCTCGGCATCTCTGCTGGAGATGACAGCCGCCTGCGCCGCCATCCTCAACGAAGGGCTGCTGCCACCGCTGTGGTTCATCGAGCGCATCGAGACGCGCCACGGCGACACGCTCTACCTGCACCCGCCGATCGACCGGGACTTGTGGCCCCGCCTCATGAGCGACACGGCCGCTTTTACCCTGAACCAGATGCTCCAGGCCGTGGTGGACGACACCGCCGGCACGGCCCACAGCCTGCGCACCCGCTTCGGCCTGACCATGCCGCTCATCGGCAAAACGGGCACCACCCAACACCAGGCCGATGGCTGGTTCGTCGCAGCCACGCCCCGCCTCGTGGTGGGTGCCCGCACCGGGCACGAATACCCGGCCGTACACTGGCGCACCATGCGCGGTCAGGCCGCAGCCACAGCCTTGCCGCTTGTGGGCGACTTCCTCTACCGGGTTCAGCGCAGCCGCCACACGCGCCCATGGACCAGCGGAATGTTCCCGCTCATGTACCCGGGTGAGTCCTACACGCTCGACTGCCCGCCATGGCTGCCCGACTCGTCATGGATACCATGGGTGCGCCACCCCCTCGTGCCCGAGGTGGTGCTCCGCCAGACCATCGAAGCTTACAAGCAATGGCGGGCAGACAGCCTGATGCAAAACCTGCCCTTTCTGTTTCCGTGGGATTTCAGCGACCGGGCGGCCAGGATACGCGCTCGCAAAAAGATGGAAAGGAAACGCCGACAACGGCAGTGGCGGCGCTTTTTCTGAGAGGGAGTGATGGAGTGAGGAGTGAGGAGTGAAGAGTGAGGCTGCTGAAAAAGTCGAAAGATTGTTCAGACGATGGATTTGAGCAAGGTTGAGACCGCTACGCGAAGGTTGAGACGCACGGAGTGCGTCTGAAGACGCCGGCGAAGCCGGCATATCAACATCCGCTACGCGGTCTCAACCTCAACCCAAGTACTACTCAGTGCGCGTGCGCGCTTCCTTGATGGAGATGCGTCGGGTGCCTTCATAGGCCACTACGAACGCATCGACGAAGCCGCGATTTTGCAACTGTCGCCTTGCGGCAAATGCCTCCCGGAAGGTGCCGAAGCGCCCCGCCTGGTACTTGTAGTAGCCATCTTCCTGAATGACTTCGACGGTAAAGCCCGTCTGCTGCCAGCGCGGCTCGTTCAGCGCCAGAGGCACGCGCGAGGCGGCCAGCTGTACGCGAAAGTGTACCTGCGGGGGCACGGTGGCACGCGATTTCGAAGCAGCAAGGTCTTCCACCGGCAGGATGCTTGTGCTCGGCCTTTCCGGCGGAGCGCCGTCGGATGCCGCGGGCAGCGGCGTAGGACGCACTGCTACGGGGGGCGGGGCTTCTTTTGCGGAAGCGGTGGCAGATACGCTGACCGGTCGCGCGGGAGAGTCCCTTCTGGCAGCAGGTGCTTCATCGGATGCGGCCGGCTCGAGCGGCTGATCAGCCAGAGGCGGCATGCCTGCGGTATGGCCTTCCACCTCGGCCTTGTAGCGGCCGAACGCCTGGGCCAATGCGCGTGCCACGGTCCGCTGTCCTTCCTCACTGAGCAGGAAAGCTTCCTCTTGCCTGTTGCTCAGAAAGCCCGTCTCTACCAGCACGCTGGGCATGGTGGTCTGCCGCAAAACGACGAAGCCCGCCTGTTTGACACCGCGACTCCGACGATTGGCCGCAGCCATCTGCTCCTCTACCATTTGCGCAAAGCGAATGCTCTGGTCCAGAAAAGCGTGCTGTACCATCGTCAGGATGATGTGGCCTTCGGGTGAGTCGGGGTCGTAGCCATAGACCTCCTTGTAGTTGTCTTCGAGCAGGATGACGGAGTTTTCGCGCTTGGCCACCTCGAGGTTTTCTTTGGCGCGATGCAGGCCCATCACATACGTCTCGCTGCCGTAGGTGGCGGCCGACCCGCGAATGTAATTGCAGTGGATGGAGATGAACAGGTCGGCACGGGCCTTGTTGGCCAGCTCGGCCCGCTCGTTCAATGGCACGAACACGTCCTCGTCGCGCGTGAGAAGCACCTCCAGCCCGGGATATTGCTGCTCAAGGAGCGTCGCCAGCTCAAGGGCGATGCCCAGCACGATGTCCTTTTCGCGGGCCTGGCGGCCATGACAGCCCGGATCCTTGCCACCATGCCCCGGATCGATGACCACGCGCCGAATCTGCCAGGCAGCTGCCTCATTGTCGGCAGCCTGGTTAACTTTGCCGGCCTGATGCGCGGACGTCTTTTGCGAAAGCGATGTGTCTTGCGCCGACACGGCCCACTGGGCCAGGCACCAGCACAAGGCAAGAAGGACGATTCCGGGGTTCAGTCGGGATGCCATGGAATGGATTTTAGCGTTTCACAGTGCGTCGGAAGGCCCTTTTCGGCTTTGATTGCCAGACAAAGATACGCGAAAGTGCGCTGCACGTGTGCCCCACAGATCGCCACCAAGCGTCAAATACACATCGTTGCGACCAACGCCGTCACCCGTCGTGCGCTCTTTATGCACACACCCTGTTTGCCAGATGATCGCAAGCCCGACATATCGCTGCCTGCCATGGCTTTGTTTGCTGGTACTGCTGCTGATGCATCAGGCGCTTGGGGCACAGGTACGGCCCGAGCGTTTTCGCCAGGCCATGGCCCGGCAACAACAGCGCGACTCGCTGGCGCCACGGGCCGACAGCACGCTGCTGCCCGCCCCGCCCCGCCGCGAGGTGCGCCTCTCGCCCGACTCGCTCGACGCGCCCGTACGGCTGCGCAGCCGCGACTCGATGTATCTGGACGTCAAAAACAAGATGCTCTACGTCTATGGCGAAGGGCAGGTCGATTACACGACCATCACCCTTAAGGCCGACCTGATCACCTTCGACTTCGACGCGCAGACCGTGACGGCCGAGGGCCGCACCGACTCGCTGGGCCGCACCACCGGCCTGCCCGACTTCAAGAACGAAGACCAGCAGTTCACCGCGCGCCGCATGCGCTTCAACTTCGAAACGATGAAGGGCATCGTGTACGACGCGCGCACCATGCAACAGGGCGTGCACGTGCACAGCAAGAAAGCCAAATTCATCGGGGCGCGCGACACGCTCCAGGACGACATCATCTACAACCAGGACGCCCTGTTTACCACCTGCGACCTGCCCCACCCCCACTTCGGCATCCACAGCAAAAAGCAGATGCTCATCCCCAACAAGCTGGTCATCGTGGGGCCTTCCAACCTCGAGATCGCCGATATCCCCACGCCGCTGTGGCTGCCCTTCGGCTTCTTCCCGCTCACACAGGGCAAACGCACGGGCCTCATCTTCCCGCGCGACTACGAGTATTCTGATCAGTGGGGCTTCGGCCTGCGCAACGTGGGCTGGTACTTCCCCATCAACGACTACTGGGACCTCACCCTCACTGGCGACATTTACCTGAAAGGCACCTGGGGCATCAACGCCAATGCGCGTTACCGCAAAAGGTACAAGCACAACGGTTCGCTGACGGTGGGCTATGCGCGCCGCCGCGTTGAGGTGGAAGGCGTACCCCGATTCGAGCCTTCCATGACGTTCCGGTGGTCGCACAACCAGGACGCCAGCGCTCACCCCTACCAGACATTTGGCGGAAGCATCAACATCCAGACGAACAACTTCCAGCGCGTCAACCGCAACGACGCCCGGAGTGTGCTGCAAAGCCAGCTCACCTCCAACCTGTCGTGGTCGCGCCGCTTCGACGGGCCCTACAATCTGTCGGTCAATTTCACGCATTCGCAGAACACCAACACCCGACAGATGACCATCTCGTTTCCCAACATCAACTTCCAGACGCAGACGCTCTACCCCTTCCGGCGCAAAAACCGCGTGGGCCCCGAGCGCTGGTACGAGCGCTTCAACCTGCGCTATACGGGCGAGGCCCGCAACACCTTCACCGCCCAGGACACCTCGCTGTTCCGGCGCCAGACGCTGCAAGACGCCCGGTACGGCCTGCGCCACACGGTGAGCAGCAGCGCCAGCTTCAACGTGTTCAAGTACTTTCAGGTGGGGCCCAACGTGTCGTACAAAGAAGTGTGGTACTTCAACACCATCCGCAAGGAGCTCGTCTTCGACCCCGACACGGCCATCAAACCCGACACACTCTACAACCCCGACGACTCGACCGACTTCCGCATCGTGTACGACACGCTCAACTACGGCACCGTGCGCGACATCGTGGAATGGGGCCTCAAGCCCATGCGCCAGTTCAGCGCGGGCTTCCGCGTGGGCACCAACCTGTTTGGCACCGTACTCTTCCGGAAAGGATGGGTGCGCGGTCTGCGCCACCTGATGAAGCCCAGCGTGTCGTTCCGTTACTCGCCCGACTACACCAACCCGGGCTGGGGCTACTTCGACTACGTGCAGACCGACATCCGCGACCCGGACGCGCTGCAGCGCTACACCATCTTCGAGCAGGGCATCTTCGACAAGCCTTCGGCCTCGGGTCGCCAGATGGCCATCAGCTACAACATCAGCAACACCTTCGAAGGCAAATTCTGGTCGCGCCGCGACTCGACGGTGAAAAAAGTATCGCTGTTGCGCTCGCTCAACGTGTCGGGGTCGTACAACTTCGCCGCCGACTCGTTGCGCTGGACGCCCGTGCGCGTGTCGGGCAACACGGCTTTCTTCAACGGCATCACCACCCTGAGCTTTGGCGCCGAGTGGGACCCCTACCAGCTCGACGCCGACGGCCGCAAGATCGACAGGTTCTACTTCGACCAGACGGGCAAGCCGCTGCGCTTCGTGCAGGCCACGGCCGCCTTCAGCACGCGCATGACGGTGCAGCGATTGCGCGACCTGTTCCGCGGCGTCAACACCGACGAGGCCTCGGCACAGGCACCACCGGGCCAGGCGCGCCCGCAAGAGGAAGACCTGCTCAGCCTGTTCGAAAACTTCAGCATCAGCCACCAGCTCAACGTGCGCGCCGAAGCCGAAGGCGACAGCATCGTCACCAAAGTGACCATCCACAACCTCAGCATGCGCGGCAACATCCAGCTCACGCCCAACTGGTCGCTCACCGTGGGCAACATCGGCTACGACTTCGTGTCCAAACGCATCACCTACCCCGACCTGGGCTTCTACCGCAACCTGCACTGCTGGGAAATGGGCTTCAACTGGCAGCCGCTGCGGGGCACCTACAGCTTCTTCCTGCGCGTCAAGCCCGGCGCACTCGACTTCATCAACATTCCCTACAGCAAGAACAACGTGGATGCCGCCTTCAGCGGCTTTTGACCTGCTCGCCGTTTGGCGCAAGCAGGCCTTTTGCGTACCTTGCCCGCATCAAACAAACCTGTTCAACTCCCGACCCCTTTGCGCTTTCCCGGCGTGAAGGGGATTTTTTTGAGATGGCGAGATGGAGTGACGGATCGCAAGGGGCAACTGCGTGAGGCAAATTGGGTGGTGTCCTTACAGCGCCGGCGAATGAAGTTGCGTGCAGAAGTATTTTGCATGGCGGCGGTCACGCGACAGGCAGTGACACAGTTGAGCGGGGCCTTGGCCCCAGGTTGAGACCGGCGCCTGTTGAGACAAGCGCGCCCCTCAGGGCGGCGCTTGATGTTTGTTTTGTTTTGGCTTGAAAAGTCCGGGAACAGAATGTCATGCAACCCCAATCGCCGGAGGTGTAAATAAATGATCGCGCATCCCGAAAATGGACCGGGTGCAAAAAGGTGTTGCGTGCAGGGTTGAGGGTTTAGAGTTTAGAGTTTAGAGTTTAGAGTTTAAAGTTTAAAGTTTTTATTGCTGATTATCAGCATTTTGTCAAATGCTCGATTCTTCGGTTCCTCAGTCATTGA
>WFYJ01000185.1 GCA_015490175.1 Saprospiraceae bacterium
CCTCCCCCCCACGCCGGCCCTGCCGGCACCTCCCCTTGTCCCGCTGCGCACTTCGGCTGGCCCGCACGTGACATTGCCCATTGTAGCACCGCGATTCACTGCTCGCCGGCAAACGTCGCTGTACGTCCATGCCGGCAGCGGCAGCGCGCAAGTGCTGGGGCTCGGACTGAGCCGCCTGCAAGGACAGCCGGGCAGCCGCTGGCAGTGGGGCTACGCGCTGGGATGGCGCTACCGCCACAGCCGCAGCTCGGGCCTGGCCGTGGTCGCCTTCGAAGAAGACCTGCAGGAACAAACCAATCAGTTTTCCACCAAGGCCATTGCCGGCCATTTCCGCAACTGGCACCTGGCCGAAGGCACTCTGTTTGCCGAAAGGCAGCTCGCCCCGCGCTGGGCCCTCGGCGCCGAGGTGTATGCTTCCCTGCTGCTGGCCACCAGTCCCACGGGCGCCGGCCTGCTCCAACGCCAACACAAAACTGCGTTCGCACTCGACAGCCAGCCCACCGGACCGGCCACACAAACAGAGGCCGAGCTGCGCGCCCTCCTCAGCCGATCGGTCGCGCCCCTCCGCATCGGCACGGGGCTGCACCTGCGCTACGCCGCCGCCCCCCGCCTCGACCTGCTGGCACACCTGCAGCAGCAATGGACCGACGACTTCCCGCACAACGGCCTGCCCGACCGCCCCTGGTCGGTAACACTGGGCGTGCGCCTGCACCTGCAGCGATAGTTGAGGGTCTATCGTACAGCCATCCTTTCGATTTCCGGCCGGAAAGAAGCGGGGCACATCGTGTCGGCCTTGCAGCCTGGCGTGAGGAGCGCGCTATTCCCGCCTCACTTCAAACTGCTTTATCTTTCCCCGAAAAACCATGCTCGACTGTCAGAAATCCGCCTTCGACCTCGGCGATGAGGTGACCTACCTCAATTGCGCCTACCTCGGCCCCCTCAGCAAACGCGTACAGGCCGCCGGCCGCGAAGGGCTGGCCCTCAAGGTGCAGCCATGGCACGTAAGTACGGCCCACTTCTTCGAGCCGTGCGCACGCCTGCGGGCCACCTTTGCACGCCTCATCGGCGCCCGCCACGCCGACGACGTGGCCATCCTGCCGAGCGTGAGCTACGGCCTGGCCAATGCCGCAGCCAACATCCCCGCCCTTCCGGGCAAAAAGCGCGTGGTCATGCTGCACGAGCAGTTTCCGAGCAATTACTACTGCTGGGCGCGGCTGGCCCGCTACCGGCAATGGGAGCTTGTACAGGTGGCACCACCCCGGGGGGCTGCTTCTGTCACACAGGCCTGGAACGAAGCCCTTCTCGACGCCATTGACGAGCGCACCGCCGTGGTGGCCATGTCGCCCGCACACTGGGCTACGGGCACGGCTTTCGACCTGAAGGCCGTTTCCGAAAAGGTGCATCGCCACGGCACCATCTGGGTGCTCGACGCCACCCAGTACCTCGGCGCACATCCCTTCGACGTGGAAACGCTGGCGCCCGATGCAGTAGTGGCCGCCGGTTACAAGTTCCTGCTGGGGCCTTATGGCATGGCCCTGGGCTGGTATGGCGAGCGCTTCCACGAGGGCATGCCCATCGAAGAAAACTGGGCCAACCGCAAAAACAGCGACGACTTTGCCCGCCTGGTGGACTATCAGCCCGAATACCGGCCGCGCGCACAGCGCTTCAACGTGGGCGAACAGTCCAACTTCATCGCCATCCCCATGATGCAGGCGGCGCTCGAGCAGGTGCTCGAATGGGGCCCCGAGCGCATCCAGGACTACTGCCGCCGCCTCGTGGCGCCCTGGCTCGACCGGCTGCGCGCCATAGGCATCGGGGTGGAGCCGGCCGTGTGGCACCTGTTCGGGTTGCATTTGCCGAAAGGCGTAGATCCTGAGCAATTGAAAGAACGGCTTGCCGGGCAACGCATCAGCGTGTCGGTGCGCGGGGCATCGGTACGCGTGGCGCCCCACGTGTACAATACCGCACAGGACATGGAGCACCTCGTCGAAGTGCTGCAAGCCAGCCTGCGCGCTACTGCCCCTGCACGCGATTGAGCGCGGCGTAATAGATCAGTTGCCACTCGTCGCCCACCCTGGCCCAGCGCCGCGCCATGCCGAGCCGGCCATTGCGGTGGATGATCTTTTCGAGGATCATGCGGTCGTTGTACACCACGAACGTGCGCTCGAAGCCGCTTTCCGGATCGAACGGGCGGTGCAGCGTCCAGTTTTCGGGCGTCCAGCGGAAGGTGCCGCCGGCCAGGGTGGCGCTGTCCACCTCGGGCGGCAGGCCCTCGAGGGGAAAGGCAATGTGTGCCATCTGGAAGGCGCTGTCCTGGTGAAACCGCTCGTAAAAAGCGACGAAGTCGGGCGGGAGCTTTTGCTGAAGTTCCTGCCCTGCATCGGTTCGTTGCTGCCCACATGCTGCCAGAAGAAGGGTCATCAGCGCCAATGTGCCCGCAAAACCGGCTATTCGGATTGCCATTTTTTCGAAAGATTGGTGATCAATTGCGCCCCAAGAAACGCCACTACGACAGAACCTATTGCCGTTTGTGCGACAAGCGCGGCCTCGGGTGCATGGCCCCGCTCGCTCAGATATACTCAACGCAATCCGGTTCGGGGATTATTGACGATAGACAATGGTCAATGGTCAATGGACGATTTTTTGAGATGGAGAGAAGAGATGGAGCGAGGGAGTGTCTAACTGCGCAAACTGCGTCAGTGCTGCGTCTTCTGCGACTGAAAGCAGCGGTTGCAATGGATGAGGAACCGAGGAACCGAGGATTAAGCGTACTGAAAAAAGGCTGAAAGATCATTCAGTTACACAGAGGCGCACTGAGCATGCACTGATTTTCACAGAGTTGTAAACCATAAACTCTAAACACTAAACACTAAACCCTCAACACTCCCCCCTCAACCATTGCAACCGGATTTCCCCGAACCACTTTGAAGGGAGCAAACGCTCAACCATTCACTCCCTGCGGAAACAAATCATATGGTGGTGGGTCCAGTTCTGGTCGGTGGTATCGAGGAAGGGCCGCACATCCACCTCGAACTCGATGCGTCGGGGGTGCTCCATGAGGATGCCGTATCCTCTGGCCCGGGCATAATAGGGTCCTTTCTCTATCAGCTCGATCTTCTTCGACCAGATAATCGCCGGTACGGGCTCTACAATAGCCAACTCGAAGCAAATGTTGAAAAATGGTGGCGGAAAGGTGCCTATATCGCCATCCTCCGGCCGTATCTTCAGGCAAAAGGTGTCGTTGGGCGCATCGGTGTAGATGCACGTAAAGTCGCCGGCCGTAGGATAATAGGGCGGATGTTCGAGCCAGGTAAAGGTGTAGTAGAAAGAGTGCCAGACCGTATCGCATAGCCGGGCCGTGGGGAAACAGGTGCGATCAATGGAATCCACGCAGGCCACCAGCCGGCAATCTATCCTGTCCGACACGGGCAGCAGATTGCGCCGGAAGTCCAGGTAGAAAGCGCTGTCGGTAAAAGTGCGCGCATCTGCGCCGATGGTCCAGTAATAGCGCTGGGCATGCCGGGCCCGCGCCCGGAAATAAACCCGATCCACGAAGAATCTCGGAAGGAAAAAAAAGGTGTCATCCGTCACGCGGAAGTACTTCACGATGCCCCCAGCGGTCTCCAGGCGTTGGAGGATATCAAACTCGGCCCAGGCCGTGTCCTTGCCGAGGCAGGGGTCGTAGTTGATGCAGTCCGGGTTGTACGGATCGGTGCAGGGCGGCTCATCGAAAGGGCCGCGACAGGCCGCCACCCAGAAAGCGACGAGCAGCAGCACCAGGCTGCGCAAGAAGAAGCTGTACATACGTTCGGGTTTTGTAGCTTGTGCCAACCAACGAAAGGCGCCTCCGCGCCATGCCTTGCAACGCCGACGCGGAGGCTGCTGCTCAGGTTTACATCTTCACCAGGCGGATCACCCAAGGCTCGGGCACCTTTTCCAGCTTCAGGCGCAGCACGTAGGTGCCTCGGGCCAGATCCGACACTTCCAGCTCGACGAAGTGTTCGCCTGCGTCCATCTCCACGCCATCGAGCAGCGGCGCCCACCTGCGGCCGTCCACGCCCTGCAGCTCCA
>WFYJ01000186.1 GCA_015490175.1 Saprospiraceae bacterium
GCGGCGCACCATTCCGAAAAGCGAAAAAGGCAAGATCACACAATCCTGCCTCTTCGCGTCGTCGTTTTCGACTCGGTCGAATACGGGGTAATAATTGTCGGTCTTCGGCGAGTTACTTGCGCGCCAGTTGCGCTTCGATGCGAATGATGTACTTTTCGATATCGCGTCCCTGGGTCGATTCGGGATACTCGTCGCGGATGGTTTCGTAGGCCTCTTTGGCATCCTCGAGCTGACCCTGCTTCTCGAGCAGCATGCCCAGCTTTTTGAGGTAGTATGGCGTGAGGGCCTTGTTCGGGTTGTAGTCGGTGGCCTTGCGGTAGTAGCGGATGGCCTGGTCGAAGTCGCTCAGCTCGCTGTAGGCATCGCCCAGCGCACCGTACTTGGCAATGGGCATCAGCCGCCCATCGGCATCGAAGTCTTTCAGGTAGTCAATGGCGGCCTCGAACTGGCCGAGGTGCAGGTAGCAGATGCCGGCATAGTACTTGGCCGCATTGGCTGCCGGCGTACCGCTGTACTGGTCGATGATGTCGAGGAAGCCGCTGTAGCCGCCACCGGGGTTGGTGAGGGCCAGCGCAAACGAGTCGCGCGCAAACTGCTCTTCGGCTTTCCACATCTGCTGCAAGGCCTCTTGCTGGCGCGGGCCCACGTAGAAGTTCTTGTATGCAAAATATCCACCGATGACGAGCACGATGGCCGTGAGTGCTCCGAAGATAGTGTTCTGGTTGCGCTCGAAAAAGTCGCCCGCCTGTTCGCGCACTTCCACGACGTCGACGAGCACCTCATCCGCTTTCTTTTTCTTCTTTCTCTTTGCCATTGCGAATTTGTCCTTTTGGAAATAAAAAAGGCCGCTTTTCAAAAAGCCGTGCAAAAATACACATTCGGCGCAATCGCACGACTTTTCAAAAACAAATTGCGGCCTTTCTTTCGGCTTTCGCCAAAATGGGCAGCCCCGATCAGTCCATCATGAACGGATAGTCAGGCTGTACGTACACATCCTCGTACAGTTCTTCGGGATCGGGGAAGGGCGACTCTTCGGCGAAGCGCACGGCGTCTTCGATCTCGGCTTCGATGCGCTTTTTGATCTCTTTCAGCTCATCGGCACTGGCCAGCCCGAAGTCGAGGATGCGCGCCTCGATGGTCTTGATGGGATCCTTGGCGCGATACTGCATCAGTTCTTCCTTGGTGCGATACTTTGCCGGGTCGGATACCGAGTGGCCCTTGTAGCGATAGGTGTTGATCTCGAGGAAGTAAGGCCCTTTGCCCGAACGCACGTGCCCGGCGGCGCGGCTGACGGCTTCGTGTACACTCTCCGGATTCATGCCATCTACCGGCTCGCTGGGCATGTCGTAGGCGCAGCCGATCTTGTAGATCTCCTGCACGTTGCTCGTACGGGCCACCGAGGTGCCCATGGCATAGTGGTTGTTTTCGCAGATGTAGAGGACGGGCAGCTTCCAGGTCATGGCCATGTTGAACGACTCGTGCAGCGCCCCCTGGCGGGCCGCCCCGTCGCCGAACATGGTTACACAGATATTGTCGGTGCCCTTGTACTTCTCGGCAAAGGCGATACCGGTGCCGATGGGAATCTGCGCTCCCACGATGCCATTGCCGCCGAAATAGCGATGCGCGGCCGAGAAAAAGTGCATCGAGCCGCCCTTGCCCTTGTTTACGCCCGTCTTTTTACCGAACAGCTCGGCCATCGCAGCACGCGTGGATACCCCTCGGGCGATAGCCGTGCCATGCTGACGGTAGGCCGTGATCAGGGCATCTTCGCGACGAATGGCCGATTCGATACCGGCAGCCACGGCTTCCTCGCCGATATAGACGTGCAGAAAGCCCCGGATCTTCTGCTGGCTGTAGGCCAACAGGGCCGCTTCCTCGAAGCGGCGAATGCGCAACATCAGCTCGTACCACGACAGGTATTGTTCCTTGCTGTATTTGGGGCCTGCTTTCTTCGTCTTGCCCGATTTGCGGGTTGTGGTCGCCATATTTCTGCCTTTGGAGGTTCAATGCATGCGTCGGCTGCAAAGGTAGGAAAAGTGCACATGCCTGCCATCTGACTTTTGACACCGACAGGCACCAGCAAAACGCCCCGGCAGCCATAGCGAGCGAGTGGCGGAGTGAGGAGTGTCGATTTGACCATCGCTGCCACAAACCACTTTGACGGGAGCGTTACAAAAAAGTCCCGATGCCACGAAGGCACCGAGACCACAGCCAAAGTTCGCAATCCAACTATCTTCACACGCACACTTCGCAGTGTACGGTTCTGTCATGCACGCTGATCGGTAGTGATGTGGTCGGGCAAAGCGGACTTGTCTCGATCAGACGATGGCTTGTCCGAAAAGAAAGGATTGGAAAACCATTCGGGATTGAGCACAAGCAGTCCAACGAGGAGAATCAGGGTGAGGTAGATGTCTTCCATTGGGGGCAAGTGACTTTTTGGGCGTTAACTGGGCTTCAAATATAGCAGCATCTCTTTCCAAAATCAAAATCCTTTTCGCGCATTTTATCTCATCATCCATTCTTCATTCTGCACCATTGCATCAACCTGCTCCCCTGCCCGATGCACGCATCAAGTGGTGCAGCGAATCGTGGTAAACGGTGAAACGCACACGCGCCATTGCTCTGTCGCTCTGCCACTTCATCACAAAACCCCGTCCGTCGTTAGAAAATTCCAAACTGCATTGCGCTGGATATATACTCAAATCAAAGTGGTTCGGGAAATCCTGTCGCAATGGTTGAGGGTGTAGCGTTGAGGGTTTAGAGTTTATAGTTTAAAGTTTAAAGTTTAAAGTTTTTCTTGTTGACTATCAGGTTTTTGTCAAATTCCCGATTCCTCGATTCCTCGATTGCTCAATCAAAAATGTCCATTGACTATTGTCAAAAATTCCCAAACCGGATTGCGTTGAGTATATCTTTGCCCTGGCAGTAACTGCTTCGACATCAGTGCCCGGTGAATGCATTTGACGCATTTTTGATTTTTTTCTGATACCCGGCTACGGCAATCATCCGCAACTCCGTGCAGCTACGATCCCTCAAACTCGCCAACTGGAAGAACTTTGAATCGGCTGAAGTGCCTTTTGCCGAAAGGCTGGTGCTGTTTACCGGACTCAACGGCATGGGCAAAACCAACCTGCTCGATGCCATCCACTACCTGTGCATGACGCGCAGCTATTTCGGCTTGCGCGAAAAATTGCTCGTGCGGCATGGTGCCGACTTTTTTCGGCTCGATGGCCAATTCGAAAAAGCAGGGCGCCGCCATCGCGTCGTTGCCAAAGCAGTGCCGGGAAAAAAGAAGGAATTCGAGGTGGACGGCACGCCGGTGCCGACCCTTGCCGACCACATCGGCCGGTTTCCGGTGGTGATGATCGCCCCTGCCGACATCCAACTGGCTTACGAAGGCAGCGAAAGCCGCCGCAAGATGCTCGATGCCGCACTGGCACAAACCGACAAGACGTATCTCGACCACCTGGTACAGTACAGCCGCCTGCTGAAACACCGCAACCACCTGTTGCGCCAACTGGCCGAGCAGCCGCACCAGCCCCACGACCTGCTCGACACCATCGACCACCAGATGGTGGCTCCCGCCCGAGCCATCCACCAGCGGCGCGCCGCCTGGATCGAACGGCTCAACCCCCTGTTGCAGCATTATTACGAGATCGTGTCGGAAGGACGCGAGTCGGTCTCCTGTACCTACAAAAGTCAGCTCCACCGCCAGGAGCCGGCCGCGCTGCTGGCCGAGAAGCGCCGCCAGGACCTGGCCCTGGGCTACACTACTGCCGGCGTCCATCGCGATGACCTCGACTTCCGCATCGAAGGGCGGCCGCTGAAGCAGTTCGCCTCGCAGGGCCAGCTCAAGTCGTTCATCCTGGCGCTGAAGCTGGCCCAGTACCAGCTTTTCGTGGACGAGCGCGGCCTCCCCCCCCTGCTGCTGCTCGACGACCTGTTCGACAAGCTGGACCAGCGCCGCGTGTCGCGACTGCTCGAGCTGCTGCTCGAGCAAAATTTCGGGCAAGTGTGCATTACCGACACCCATGCCGAACGGATTCCCGCGATCCTGCGTAGCTTTGGTCAGTCCTTCGACCACTATTGTGTGCACTCGGGCCAGGTGCGGCCCTGCCCCACCGATGCGAAGGCATTTGCTCCATCAGACCCCGACGAAGATGAGTAATTACGACACCCCACGGCCGCTCAAAGAACTCTTGCAGATGATGGTGCGTCGGCTCGGCTGGTCCGACGACGTGATGGAAGCGCGCATCAAGCGTGGTTGGCAAAAGCTGGCCGGCCCCCTCATCGCGCGCCATACCACACGCGTGTACGTACACAAGCGCGTGCTCTACCTGCACGTCGACTCGGCACCGCTGCGGCACGAGCTCAGCATGGGCAAAGACCGCATCCTCCAGCGCTTCAACCACTACCTCGGCGAAGATTACCTCACCGACGTGGTGGTCAGGTAGCCCATGCCCGGCCCACCGCTGCCAGCGGGATGCAGCCGTCGTACGTGCCCGGAATGGGGTCGTACTGCAGCACCTGCGTGGCTCCGGGCTCCGAGGTGAAGAAGCCCAGAAAGACGAGTTGTTTGGCGCCCCGGTAAAACTTCACCTCCGGCGACTGCGCATCGGCCTCGCCGCCAAAGACGCGCTTTTCCCACTCGCCGATCAGCTCGTCCTGCTGCTCCGGGCGGCATTTGGCGAAAGCCTGGCCATAGCGCTCCGTGGCCTCCTGCCGGAAGCGAGCCATGCCCGCCCTGAATGCCTCCTGATCTTCGGGCTCGGCCACGTCGGCCAACATGGCATCCATGAAGCGGTGCACGCCCGCATCGAGCGCGCCCGGCGTGTCGGTGCGCGGGATCAGCCTTTCGGCAAATGCCGCCATGTCTTCGGCCTCTTCCTCGCTGAAAAACGTCGGCAACCAGTTGTCGGCAGGCGGCGCCGTACAGCCGTCCAGAATGGCGGCGATGGCACTGCTGGTCATGATGCCGCCCATGAGCAGGGCGGTATGCTTGATGGCTTCTCTTCTGTCCATGAAATTGAATTTTTTGTCCCGGGCAAAGTCGGGTGTGCTCGAGTTGAGGGTTGAGCGTTGAGCGTTTTTATATTGACTATCAGCATTTTACTCAAACTCTCAGCTCCTCAAATCCTCGGTTCTTCGATTCCTGAGCCCCCTGAAAAAAGTCCGTAACAACGTGACGACGTGACGCGTGACGCGTAACATAATAAATAACAAGTTGATTTAAAATGAAAAACACATTGCGAATCGTTGCGTCCCCGACTTTGGTCGGGACAAGCTGTTGCGTCCCCGACTGGCGTCGGGACAAGCTGTTGCGTGAGATTTGGGGTTTTTTCAGTAGGCTCATTCCTCAGTTCTTCAATTCCTCAGTTCCTCATCAGCATCACAGCTCTCCTTTCTTCAGCAGCTCGACGGCATAGGCAGCGGCACGTGCCGTGAGCGCCATGTAGGTGAGCGAGGGGTTCTGGCAGGCCGAGCTGGTCATGCAGGCGCCGTCGGTAACGAAGACGTTGGGCACGTCGTGCATCTGGTTCCAGCCGTTGAGGACGGACGTCTTCGGGTCGCGGCCCATGCGTGCCGTGCCCATCTCGTGGATGGCCAGCCCCGGATAGGCGCCGGCATCGTAGGTTTCCACGTCCTTGAAGCCGGCGGCTTCGAGCATCTCGGCGGCCGAGGCCTTCATGTCCTCGCGCATCTTCATCTCGTTGTCCTTGAATTCGCAGTCGATGACGAGGGTGGGCTGGCCCCATTTGTCTTTTTTCTCGTGGTTGAGCGTCACCTTGTTTTCGTAGTAGGGCAGGCACTCGCCGAAGCCCCCCAGGCCCATGCGCCAGGGGCCAGGTGCCGTAAGCTCTTCCTTGAGTTTGGGTCCGAAGCCCATTTCGCGGATGGCGCGCGTCCAGTTGAGGCGGCTGGCGCCGCCCTGGTAGCCAAAGCCGCGGATGTAATCCTTGTGCCGCGTCTTCTTGTCGAGGTTGCGGAAGCGCGGGATGTAGATGCCGTTGGGGCGGCGCCCCTTGTAGTATTTGTCTTCGAACCCTTCGAAGCGACCGGCGGCGCCACACATGAAGTGATGGTCCATGAGGTAATGGCCCAGCACACCCGAGCTGTTACCCAGCCCGTCGGGAAATGTCTCCGAAGTAGAATTGAGCAGGATGAAGGTGGTGCCCAGCGTGGACGCGCAGCAAAAGATGACTTTGGCGTAGAATTCGTGCCACTCGCCCGTCCGGGCATCGATGACGCGCACTCCGGTGGCGCGGTTGGTCTTCGGGTCGTAGATGATGGAATTGACGATGGAATGGGGCCGCAACGTCATGTTGCCCGTGGCTTCGGCGGCAGGCAGCGTGCTGGCGTTGCTGCTGAAGTAGGCACCGTAGGGACAACCGCGGATGCACAGGTTGCGATACTGACATTGGCCGCGCCCATTGTGGGGTTTGGTCAGGTTGGCCGAGCGGCCGATGGTCAGGATCCGGTCGTCGTAGTGCTCGGCGATCTGCTGGCGCAGGTGCTCCTCCACGCAGTTCAGCTCCATGGGCGGCAGAAACCGGCCGTCGGGCAGTTGGGGCAGTCCCTCCTTCTTGCCGCTGACGCCGATGAAGCGCTCGACGTAGTCGTACCACGGCTCGATATCCTTGTAGCGGATGGGCCAGTCCACCGCCACGCCGTCCTTGAGGTTGGCCTCGAAATCCAGATCGCTCCAGCGATAGCTCTGTCGCCCCCACATGATCGAGCGGCCGCCCACGTGGTAGCCCCTGATCCAGTCGAAGCGCTTGACTTCGGTGTAGGGGTTTTCCAGGTCGTTGACCCACCAGTGCTTCGTCGATTGTCGAAGGGTATAGCCGGTGCGTCGCTGCACGGGGTAGTTCTTGAGTTCCTCACGGGTGAGCTGATCGGCATAGGGCAGCTCCCAGGGTGCCTTGAACATCGTCGGATAGTCCTGCACGTGGCGCACCATGCGGCCGCGCTCGAGCACGAGCGTCTTCAGGCCTTTTTCGCAAAGCTCTTTGGCGGCCCAGCCCCCGCTGATGCCGGATCCGATGACAATGGCATCCCATGTCTGCTGTTCGGTTCCTTTTTTGTCGTTGAAATACATGGTCGGATGAGTTGTGAATGTATACCCAAGGCAATGCGGTTCGGGAATTTTTGACGATGGTCAATAGTCAATGGACGATGGACATTTTCGTTTGAGCAATCGGGAAACCGAAGAACCGAGGATTTGACAAAATACTGGTAGTCAATAATAAAAACTTTAAACTCTGACCTCTAAACCCTATACCCTCAACCACTTCAACAAGACTTCCCGGACACTTCGGTGCGAGTATCTACAAAATGGATTCCCTTGCCGACAGAGGCAAGCGTTACCCGAATGCGCGTAGAAGGCGGGGGAAAATGATCCGTTGTTGGTGAGCAACGGCAAGTTATCATTTTTTGTAAAAAACACAATAAGCCGATGCCGCTTTCGCAAAAGCGCAACCACCCTTCCTCAGCGCGTGAAGCGCCGACCCGCGA
>WFYJ01000187.1 GCA_015490175.1 Saprospiraceae bacterium
AACCCCTTTTGTGCCTTGTCGGGCCAGGGGGTGGTGGCATCGAGGTTTTGCGAGTCGAGGATTTCGCGGCGGCGATAGACGAGGCCGGTGCCGCGGGCGTAGATGTCGAGCGCATGGCGCCGCTCGATGAGGTTGGTCTCGTCGGCGAGGATGAGGCGTGCCGTTTCGGGCCAGAAGCGCTGGTTGATGGTATCGGGTTGGCCGGTGGCTTCCACGCGTCCCTGCCAGGCCTTGAACACTTCGACGGGCTCGCCGCGCACGTCCGCGGTGCTTCCCGGATCGATGAGTGCGGCGGGGTTCCAGGTGGCATTTTCCGAAAGGGGAAAGACCATGAGCACGAGGTCGAAGCCCGCCTCGCGCTCGATGAAGCGGCTGCCGTCGTTGAGCCATGCGCCGACGAGGCGTGGCTGCCACTGGCCGGTGCCGCGCGGCCGCTCGTAGCGCTCGTAGCGGTACCACACGCGTCCCAGCTGATCGTGGATCGTGTCGGTCACGATGAGGCGCAGGTCGAGGCGGACGGTATCTATGACGCGCTGCCCCAGCACCGTGTCGAAGAGGATGGAGTCGAGCGCGAATTCGTGTACCGCCCCCACTTCGAGCGGGAAGTAGTCGAAGCCGTCGTCGGGCGGCGCGTAGGGGTCGGGTGTGGGCCTGCAGGCCGCCAGCCCGAACAGGAGCCAGAGGGGAAAGACGAACCGTTTCATGGCCCGAAAGATAGGGCAGCGGTGCGGTTAGTGCACGATCAGCGGGGCGCGCCACCATTGCCCTTCGCGCCATACGAGCAGCCAATACATGCCTTTCGGCAAATGCGACACGCGCAGGCGGCGCGACGCCCCTTCGGGCAGGCGCCCCCCTTCGGCCATGTGGCCGTCGGTGCCGACGAAGGCCCAGGTGAGGGCGCCTTGCGGCAAACCTTCGAGCTGCACGTAGTCGGTGGCGGGGTTGGGGTAGCAGCGGAAGGGCAGCACGCGCGCGTCGGGCGCAGCTGTCACCAGCTCGTGCCAGCGCGCCTCGAACTCCTGCAGGAAGAGGTTGGCGATGCCGGCATCGTGGAGGATGAGCGTGTTTTCGTCGTTGATATTGTCGGCCGACCAGGTCCAGTTGTGCGAGCCCGTGACGACAGCGGTGGCCGGCCCGGGCGCCTGCGCATCGACGATGGCGTACTTGTGGTGGATCAGCTCGTCGGGCGGGTGGTCGGTGACGTTGAGGCCCTGGCTCAGCAGGTAGGGGTACTCGTTGCCCTGGTCGATGATGGCGCGCACCTGGCGGCCTTGCTGGTGGGCCTGCACCAGCGCGTCGCCCAGCGGGTCGGAGGTGAAGGTCCACATGGCCACCTCGATGTCGTGCTGGGCGGCCTGCAGCGCGTCGATGATGTGGCTCTCGGTCTGGTCGGAGGGCGAGAAATAGCACTCCAGCTCGATGCCGCCGATGGTGAACAGGTGGGGCGTGTTGTCGGTCTTGTCTTCGCCGAAGCGGGCCTGCGCGTAGTCGGGTTGGGCGCCCTCGCTGCCCCACATCTCCTCGAACTCGGTGGTATAGGCCTGGGCCAGCGCCTGGTCGTGGACGATCAGCACGTTGTTGTAGTCTTCGAACAGATTGTTGTTGGTGAAATTCATCGAGCCGGTCAGCACTGCGGCCTTGTCGGGCAGATCGGCATCCACGACGATGAATTTGTTGTGCATGATGCCGTCGCCGGGGCTGCCGTAGAAGACGGGGAAGGGGGGAGGCGGGTCGAGGGCCCCGTTCCAGGTCTGGTTGTCGGTCAGTACGCGCACGCGCACGCCGCGCTGGTGGGCCGCCTTGAGCGCATTGACGATGAAGGTGCGCGAGGTGTTATAGACGCAGTAATCTATGGTCTGCGTTGCGCCGTTGATGAGGTCGAGGATGGCCTGCTCGATCACCTGGCCGCCGATGCCGTCGGGCAGCGTACCGGTGGAGACACTCGTGTCCACCGGTTGGGTGAAATACACGCGGATGGCGCCGCTCGTCTGGCTGTATGCTTGCGCAAAAAACAGTCCGGTCGTCAGGATGGTGGCAATGCTCAGCGTCCGATTCGTACACACGCGCTTCAGGTTTTGATTTCGCATGCAATAATCGGAAAAAAAATAACCGGTGCTGTTGCGTGTGTGGCAAAGCAGATATCATTTTGTGACGACCCCGACCTCGGGCAGAAAAGGCCGAAGGGCTGTGCCCTCATTCATTCCGGGAAGGTTGCGTCTTGTGCAGTACCCTGTAAATCACATCGGGATCCCATCCCCGGTGGATCCATACCGGATGCGATTTGTCCTTTCGGTACAGAATGAAGGTCGGAAACAACTCGAATTTCGAATAACAATCATTGAGTAAAAAAATGTTGGATCCTGTGTACCAGTTGTTTTTCTCTGCTTTTTCCATGTAGCTCGGAGATGGCGGATCATATTCCACCCAAGTGATCGGAATTTTTTGTGCCATATTGCGTCTTGCGAAATATGACTTGGCTATCCAGCAATATCCACACGTGGGTGAAGAAATAACGACAAGGTGCCACTGTGCCGAATCGGGCTCGAATGATGTCTGTTCGAAGGTTCCACAGGCGTTTATTTTTTCCCAGGGCCGATAGTAATAGAACTTGCATCCATTGAGCAAAAAAGAAAACAAAAGAATTGTGAGGGCCTTGCAAAGGATGAACAGGGTTTTCATGAGCATTTTTTATTGAAAAAAGGTGTTACCGCGAAATTACGGTAACACCTGAATGTCAGTTCAATTTCAATAAATCACGGTGCCACCGGAGATAATGCAAACCCACGTTTTCTTCGGTTTGCAGCCACGGTATATGGGTTTGCGGTCCATTAGAATCTTTATGTCCGAATCATCTGCGTAATATTGTCCGGCAATGTCCTTAATGATCGAGATAATCTGCCCTTCATCCATATAGGGGGTTAGCGGTGCAATGTTGGCTCCTCTAAAAGTGCCGTTTTCAAATACAAAACTGGATTGAAACTCAGCAACTGCTTCTTCAGGTACGTCGGATAAAGCTGTCTGTGCATTGGAAAAGGTTGCGAAACCAGGTGACATCCTACATTCCGCACCTTTGTGCAGGAGTCCCCGGTATTTTTTTAAATTCAATGTTATCGCATGGAAATAGACAGTATATTAGAGACGCAACGAATTGACCATCTGGGTATTGTGGCAGGCGTATGTGATGAGGTCGGTCTGATTTCAG
>WFYJ01000188.1 GCA_015490175.1 Saprospiraceae bacterium
CGGGGCGGCGCTTGATGTTTGTTTTGTTTCTGCCCGGAAAGTCCGGGAACAGAATATTATGCAACCCCAATCGCCGGAGGTGTAAAAAAACTGTGCGCAAACTGCGTCCATCTGCGGCTGAAAGCTGCGGTTTCTGGCTGAGGAACCGAAGAACCGAGCATTTGACAAAAAACTGATAGTCAACAAGAAAAACTTTAAACCTTAAACCCTAAACCAATACAACAGGATTTCCCAAACCACTTTGATTTGAGTATAAATCGGTGGAATCGGTGCAATCGGTCAAATCGGCACTCCTCACTCTTCACTCCTCTCTCCATCACTCCTCACTCCTCTCTCCTCAATATCCATCGTCAGAAATTTCCGAACAGGCAGACGCACTGCCGTGCGTGGCTGCCGTGCGGCTCAACCTCAACCTCAATCACTCCCTCGCTCCGTCACTCTATCGCTCCATCTCTCATTCACTCCATCCCAAAAAAAAGCCACCGCCCATGCGCAACGGGACGAGAGGAGTGTCCACAAGGCGGGCTGCGCACGAGGGTGGCTCAACGGTGAACCTCTGTCGGAGCCACAGGGTGTGGGTCCGACAGAGGAGGATTTATTCGATGGCGACGCGTCGGGTGATGGTGCCCGTTTCGGTGATGATGCGCAGCAGGTAAATGCCTTTCGGCAAATGGCGCACATCGAGCACGTGGCTGTGGGCGGGTGCGGTGGCGACCCTGCGGCCGCGCACCGACCACAGCTCGATGGTTTTTGGGATTATCCGGCCCTGATCAATGCTGACATAGAGCCATCCGCGGGCCGGGTTGGGCCAGATGGCTACCGGAAGTTCAGATGACTGGTCTCTGGTGGCGGTCGTCGTGCTCTTGACGGGCCGCGTTTGCAGGGGCGCCTGCAGCGGGATGAGGGTCTCGCTGGCCGTAAGCGCGCGCACGCCGCCGATGCTGACACCCATCTGCTGCTTGCTCCAGATGTCGTCTATGAAGCCGATGAAATTGGCGGCCTGCCCGAATCCGGCCACATTCTGCTGGTCGGTGCGCGTGATGGCCACGTGCAATACCCCGTCCTGGGCAAAGCTGCGGTCAATGCTGACCAGGTCGGTGCCGGGTGTGCCCAGCCAGCTCGCGTTGTCCACCACTACGTCCACCGAGTTGGGATCGACCACTTCGGGGTCGAAGAAGAGCATGAAGGCCAGCCCGTAGATCGAGTCGAGGGGATGGGTGGCGTCGCCTACCATGATCGGGGCGTTGAAAGGCTCGCCATTGGTCAGTTCGGGCGGCAACTCGACCCAGATGGAAGGGTCGTCGAGGGTGGCTTCCACGCCGGGCAAGGGCACCACCATGTCGTGGGTCAGGCCGTAGTTCTGGGCGATAGCCGAAGTATCAGCAGCGTCGATGATGCCGTCGCCGTTGCAGTCGGCGTGTTTGTAGTTGGTGCCGTCGGCGAAGGCGAGGGGCCAGTCGGGGCCGGCCCAAGGTTGCCATGCCGTGGCCGACACGGGGCGCGGCTGGCCGCTGGTGCCCCATCCCAGACCGAGATGGAGCAGATCATAGACGTCGGAGGCGTTGTTGGCGTTGGCGTCGCCGGGCCACACGGGGTCGTCGCACCATTCGAAATCGAGTGTGCCCGCGACACAGCACATGTTCAGGCTGTCGATACACAACTCGAAATGGATGGTGGTGTCGTTGACGGGCCAGGGGATGGCCGGAATGGCGATGGGCAGGCTGTCGATCGGGAAGCTGCCCACGAAGGTGGAGTCGAGAAACAGTTCGAAATCCTGACTGCCGAGCGTGTCGGCATCAAAGTGGATGTACAGCGCCATGCCCGAGTCGGAAGGGCAGGCCACGATTTCCACTTCGACATTGTCGAGGTTGCAGGGCAGGGTGTCCGTACAACTCACCGGCCCCAGCACCACGTCCTCCTTGCAGTCTGCGTCGGCGGCATCCTGAACGACGAATTCGTAATGCGTGGTGTCATCAGCAGGGAAGGGGCCCAGCGTGATCCACTGGTTGTCGTAGGAAAAGGTGCCGTAATAGTGGCCATTGCCGTACACCTTGAAACTGTCGGATGCCGGCTGCGACAGGTCGAAGCTCAGATCTACGAAGAAAGAGTCGTTGTCGCAGGGCCAGGGTTCCACCACCAGGTTGTCGATCTGGCATTCGGTGTCCAGGCAGGAAGGCGCATCGATCCATTCTTCTTCGCAGCAGTCCGGCGCATCGGGGAGGCATACCTGGATGTGATTCTCGCCATTGTCGCTGGTAGCTATTTCGACGGTGAGCGGCAACGCATTCAGTGCGTAGCTGCCGGCCCAGGCGCCATTTACCGAAAGGTCGAAAGAGTCATTGGGGGCATTGTCCACCTGGAAATCGATCGTGATCAGGTAGGTGCTGTCGGAGGTACACGCGCCCTCTTCGATTTCCAGGTCTGAGAGCTCGCACTCGTCCAGCGCACTGCAATCGGGCGGTGGCGCCACTGCCTCGATGTAGCAGTTGGCGTCGTTTTGGTCCACTACCTTGATCGGAATGGGGGCGTCGTTTGCCGAAAAGGGCCCGATAACGTGCGAAGGGGCCGGCGTGTAGAGGAAAGGCCCGTATGTTTCGCCGCCGGCGAGGATCAGGTATTGGTTTCCCTGGGGATCATCAACCTTGAACGAGAGATTGATGAGAAACAGGCCGCTGCTGTTGCAGGGCTTGGATTCGAGCACCAGTTCGGAAAAGACGCAGGAAGACACGCTGTGAACAACCTTCGGCCGAGCGCCCGAGGGCGCCACTCCGGTGGCCGACGAGCCGCGCCGGATGGCAAGGATGCCCATAGTGCCTGGTTGCAAAGCCGGCAGCGTGATGCTACTGCCGGTGACATTCCCAATCGGCATTCGGGTTGCCATGCGCGTCGCCTGCACAGGGGCCGCCGTTGCCACAGGCGTGTCTCCTTCGTCGGAATTAAAAAAACCTACCCCAGTAATTTCTTTATGTATCCGCCCGCGTGGGGGCTGGGTATTGTCGTGGCCAAGAGAGGTCGCATCGGCTTTGCCAAAGCCGAGCAGGAAGCACATCATTGCGCCGACAGCCAGAAGTTTACGGTTCATGGGCCTGTATTTCGGATACCTGAATTCATTTGGTCCTTGCGCCACAATGGTCACAGTGTTCGTCGGTCGCATCCTGACAGATTATGCTGGTTGGAGATTTCTCCAGTCTCAAAACAGTGTTTTCTCCAGTATGCAACGCAAAGAGTTGTGGGGAGCTGAGGGGGCACTTGCCTGGGAAGCAATGCATTCGGGGCTCAGTTACTCAGGTTCACTTCAAGGTGGTGCACCAGGCGATTGGGGCTGTGCTCTTTTGTGATGCTACAAATGTCCATCATTAGAAGAAAGGTGGAAAACACTTTTTTTGATATTTTTTGGCTGAAAAAAGGGCTGAAAAAATGCCTCGTGTTTTTCAATATACTGGTTTTTAGTTACTTGTGCAATATTCTTGCCTTTTTATTTTTGCTTTATGAAAAAGCCACACCTGTTTTTTTCTGCCTTGCATGCGCTCGATGCGGGCGAAAAAGCGCGCTTTGAAGCTTTTGTGCGCTCGCCCTACTTCAACAAGCACGAAGGAATCAGGCAACTGGTTGCCTGGGCGCTTGCGCAAAACGGCGCCCCGCAAGCCGACCTCATGGACGCTGCCGCCCGCCTGTTGTTTCCCGATGACTCGTTGCGCCATAAAAAACTCGCCCCGCTGCTGAGCCAGTGCATGCGACTGTATGAAGAGTGGCTGGGCATGGAGTTGTTGCGCCGTCAGAAAGGGGGTGTGGCGGTGCAGTTGGCTGCGCTGGAACAGCTGCGCGCCCGGGGCCAGTGGAAGCACCACGACCGGCTGTCGCGCCAGACGGCCAAGAAGCTGGACGCAGCAGCCGTGCAGGACCTCGACCTGCTCGAGTGGCAATTCAAGCTGGCCCGCGAAGAAGAGCAGCGGCGTGCGCTGGAATCGGCTTTCAGTGAAGACCCGTGGCTTCAGCAAAAAATAGACCGGCTGGACGTGTGGTATGCCGCCCAGGCGCTGATTGCCGGATGCGAAATCGAAACGCGGCGGGCCGTGCTCAACGTGGCTGCCCGCCCGCCTGTACTGATCGAGTGGCTGGGCAATGCCGATCAATTGCCCGACTTCCTCGTGGCTCAGCCCCTGGTGCAAGCCTGGTTTCTGGTGTATCAGACGCTCAAGCGCGATGACGACACGCACTTCCGGCAGGCCATGGATTTCCTTGCGGCCAATCACCCGGCATTTGACCGCCCCATGCTGGCCTCGCTCTACAACTACCTGGGCAATTTCTGCGCCCGCCAGATCAACAAAGGGCGAAGCGGCTACCTGTCGGCCATGTTCGAGCTGTACCGAATCCAGCTCGAAATGGGGCTGCTGACCCTCGACGGCTACATGTCGGAATGGCAATACAAGAATATCGTGGCCACCGGCCTGTTGCTGGGGCAAAACGAGTGGGTGTACCAGTTCATCCATGAATACCGCGATGCGCTGCCCGAGGAGGCGCGTGGCAACGCCTTCACCTACAACCTGGCCTATTACTACTACGCCACCCGACAGCTCGACAAGGTGCTCGAGCTGCTCATCCAGGTCGAATATCGCGACATACGCTACTACGTGGGTGCAAAATCCATGCTGCTCAAGACCTATTACGAGCTCGACGAAGGCGAGGCGCTGCGTGCGCTGGCCAGCTCCATCAAGCAGTACCTCAAGCGCAAGGACATCCTCACGCAGTCGCGGCGACGGGCCTTCATGCGCTTCGTCGATCTCACCCTGAAGTGCTACAACCTGCGTCAGGACTGGAAGATCATGCATCGAACCGATGTGGAAAAGCGTTTGCGCAAGCTGCAATACGAGATCGGCAAGTACCACGAGCTCGTCAACCCCGATTGGCTGTGGCAAAAGTGGCGCGAGCTGGCTGCGGAGTGTGGTTTCGGGGCTCTGGTCGAGGAATTGTCCGAATGAACCCGGAACGTGCCCAATGGCGCCTTTGCCCCGAACCTTTTCCAAGCCTTGTGTTTCCTATCTTTGCGCGCTGACACTTCCGGGTGTTTTTTTCAACAAACTCCAAACCACGCTATTCATGGCAACGACTGAACGACTGCCCTACAAAGTCAAAGACATCAGCCTGGCCGAATGGGGCCGCAAAGAGATCGAACTGGCCGAGGCCGAAATGCCGGGCCTCATGGCACTTCGCGAAAAGTATCGCGACGAAAAACCCCTCAAGGGAGCCCGCATCGCCGGCTGCCTCCACATGACCATCCAGACGGCCGTACTCATCGAGACGCTGCTCGAGCTGGGTGCCGAAGTGACCTGGTCGTCCTGCAACATCTTCTCCACGCAAGACCACGCCGCCGCCGCCATCGCCGCACGCGGCGTGCCCGTTTTTGCCTGGAAAGGCATGACCGAAGAAGAGTTCTGGTGGGCCATCGAGCAGACGCTCTTCGCCTTCGAAGGGGGCCAGCCTCTCAACATGATCCTCGACGACGGGGGCGACCTGACCAATCTCGTGCTCGACAAGTACCCCGAGCTGGTGCCCGGCATCCGCGGCATCTCGGAAGAGACGACCACCGGCGTGCATCGCCTTTACGAGCGCGAGCGCAACGGCACGCTGCCCCTGCCCGCCATCAACGTCAATGACTCGGTCACCAAGTCGAAGTTCGACAACAAGTACGGCTGTCGCGAGAGCCTCGTCGATGCCATCCGCCGCGCCACCGACCTGATGCTGGCCGGCAAGGTGGCCGTCGTATGCGGCTATGGCGACGTGGGCAAGGGCTCGGCCGCCTCGCTGGCCGGTGCCGGCTGCCGCGTCATCGTCACCGAGATCGACCCCATCTGCGCCCTGCAGGCCGCCATGGACGGCTTCCAGGTGCTCAAGCTCGAAACGGCGGCCCCCATGGCCGACATCATCGTCACGGCCACGGGCAACTGCGACATCGTGACCGAAAAGCACTTCCGCCTCATGAAAGACAAGACCGTGGTGTGCAACATCGGCCACTTCGACAACGAGATCGACGTGGCCTGGCTCAACAAGCACTACGGCCATACCCGCGTCAACATCAAGCCGCAGGTGGACAAGTACACCATCGACGGCAAGGACATCATCTTGCTGGCCGAAGGCCGCCTCGTCAACCTGGGTTGCGCCACGGGCCACCCCTCGTTCGTCATGTCCAACTCGTTCACCAACCAGACGCTGGCCCAGATCGAACTGTGGAACCACCACGACAAGTACGAGAACAAGGTCTATACCCTGCCCAAGCACCTCGACGAGATGGTGGCGCGCCTCCACCTCGGCAAGCTGGGCGTCGAGCTCGAAGAGCTGACCGACAAGCAGGCCGAATACATCGGCGTGCCCAAAGAAGGGCCTTACAAGCCCGAGCACTACCGCTATTGATGAGGCCGCTTGCGCAAAAAAGGGGGTCTGGCTACGGCCGGATCCCCTTTTTGATCCGGTTGACGATGAGAGGGAGCGAGGGAGTGACAGAGTGAGGGAGTGACCGAGTGAGGGAGTGACGGAGTGAGGAGAGAGGAGTGCGTTGTACCGATTGCACCGATTTGACCATCCAAACCACTTTGATGCGCGTATATCAATGTGGTGCGGGAAATCCTGTTGCAATAATGGTTTATAGTTTGTAACTATTTGAAAATCAGTATATTCTGCGGCTCTCTCTGTGTAACTGAATGGTCTTTCGCCTTTTTTCAGTGCGCCCAATCCTGAGGGCCCTGAAAAAACCCATAGTCTCGCGCAAAACCTGTTCCCGAAGTTTCGGGACAGGTTCCGACTTGTCGGAAAGCTTGTTCCCGGTGGCCGGGACAGGCTCCGACGCCAGTCGGGGACGCAAAAGCCTGTCCCGAGCATCGGGAACGCAACGATTCGCAATGTGTTTTTTATTTTAAATCAAAATGTTATCTATAGTATATACGCGTCACGTGTCACGCGTCACGTTGTTACGGACTTTTTTCAGCGCGCTCAATCCTCGATTGCTCAATCAAGAATGACCATCGTCTATCGTCCAATTGACCATTGACCATTGCCTTACCAAAGCAACGACCATGTCCGGCCAGAATCTCTTTTCCGACTTTCCGCCGGTGCGCAAGACCGAGTGGCTCGACAAAATCAAGGCCGACCTGAAGGGGCGGCCGGTAGCGGAGCTGTTCTGGCAGCTTGCCGATGAGTTGGTGGTTGATCCATTTGCCCATCCTGAAGACCGGCGCCGCCAACTCGACCAGCCGCTGACCGACCTGCGCCACTGGTGGATCGGGGCTTCGGCCCAGGCGGGTCCGGCACTCGCTTCGCTGATCGACGAGCTGCGCGAGGGCGGCGTACAGTCGCTGCGCCTCGTCGTCGAGGCCCGGGGCCAGATGCCCGAGATGGTCGAGTTGCTGGGCAGCCGCTGGCCCGACCTGCCGCACCTCGTGCTCGATTTGCCGGAAGGCGCCGACAGCGAGTGGCTCGAGGGGCTGGCTTTCGCCAAAAAGCCCGACTGGGTGGCGGGTGCGGCCTGCGTGGGTGCGGCCCGCGTGATAGTGGTGGGGGGCACCGACCCCGTCGCGACGCTGGTCGGGGCCTTGCAGCAGGGTTGCGCGGCGCTGGCGGAGGCAGTGGAGCAGCGCGGCCTTTCGGCAAAAGACGCCCATAGCCGGCTCGTCTTCCGCTTCGAGACAGGGCCCGAGTACTTCCTCGAGCTGGCGCGCCTGCGCGCTTTTGCCTTGCTGTGGGGCCACGTGCTCGAGGGCTGGCAGGTGGCGCCGTGCAAGCCGGTGGTAGAAGTGCACTTCGCCGCCGAGGCCTACGGCGACGACCCCTACCACAACATGATCCGCGCCACGACGCTGGCCATGTCGGCCCTGCTGGGTGGCGCCGACAGATTGGAGGTGCGGCCGGTGGTGCTGCCCCACGAGGGAGAGACGCCCTTCACGCGCCGCATCGCGCGCAACGTGCAACACATCCTGCAGCTCGAAAGCCATTTCGGCAAGGTGGCCGATCCCGTGGCCGGCAGTTGGTACGTCGAACAACTCACCGACCAACTGGCCCGGGCCGCATGGGATCGCTTCCGCACCTCGGCATGAAGGCCGCTGCGGGTGGGAATTGTCATCTCCCGGCATTGGATGTTTTGCCTAATTTTGGGCCGCCCTGCCATGGGGCCGGAGGAGTGTCGGCGGCGTGCATGCCGCAATTTTCAAACAACGCTTGACGCCAAACCACACATAAATGGGCAGAATACTGCAACTGCGCGAAGCCATCCGCGAAGGCATGGCCGAGGAAATGCGCCGCGACGAAAATGTCTTCCTCATGGGCGAGGAAGTAGGGCTATACAATGGCGCCTACAAGGTGAGCAAGGGCATGCTCGACGAGTTCGGCCCCAAACGCGTCATCGACACGCCCATCAGTGAGCTGGGCTTTGCCGGCATCGGCGTGGGTGCCGCCATGAACGGCCTGCGACCCATCGTCGAGTTCATGACCTGGAACTTTGCCGTGCTGGCCTTCGACCAGATCGTCAACAACGCCGCCAAGACGCTCAACATGTCTTCTGGCGAGTTCAAATGCCCCATCGTCTTTCGCGGCCCCACCGGCTCGGCAGGCCAGCTGGCCCAGCAACACAGCCAGACATTCGAGAGCTGGCTCGGCAACACGCCCGGCCTGAAAATCATCTCCTGCGTCGATCCGGCCGACGCCAAAGGCCTCATCAAGTCGGCCATCCGCGACGACGATCCCGTGTGCATGATGGAGTCGGAGCTGATGTACGGCTACAAGGGCGAGGTGCCCGAGGGCGAGTACCTCGTGCCCATCGGCCTGGCCGCCGTGCGCCGCCCCGGCACCGACGTGACCATCGTCAGCTTCAACAAAATGATGATTCAGGCACTCAAGGCCGCCGAAGCGCTCGAAAAGGAAGGCATCTCGGCCGAAGTGATCGACCTGCGCACCATCCGCCCCGTGGACTACCACACCATCGTCGAGTCGGTCAAGAAGACCAACCGCCTCGTGGTGGTCGACGAGTCGTGGCCGCTGTACGGCGTCAGCGCCGAGATCGCCTACGAGGTGCAGAAGTTCGCCTTCGACTACCTCGATGCGCCCGTCATCCGCGTCAACTCGGCCGATACGCCGCTGCCCTACGCGCCCACCCTCGTGGAAGCCTGGTTGCCCAATCCCGAGAAAATCGTCAAGGCCGTCAAGCACGTGATGTACCTGCCGGCGTGAGCGGGGATGGAGTGAGTGAGTGACGGAGGGAATGAGAGATCGAGGTAGGGACACACGGCCGTAAGACGCACGGCCGTGCGTGCGGCGACAGTGTATCTGCCTGGCTGCGAAATGACTGCGTGAATCTGCGGGCGAAGGCTGCGGTTTCAATGGATGAAGAACCGAAGAACCGAAAAATCGAGGATCTGGCAAAAAACTGATAGTCAACAAGAAAAACTTTAAACTCTAAACCCTCAACCCTCAACCCCCAACCCCCTCATCAAATGCCCCGCTTGCTCGTCACAGGTGCTTCCGGGTTTCTGGGCTGGAACGTGTGCCGGCAGATCGAAGCATCCTGGTTGGTGTGGGGTGTGGCCCATCGGCACCCCGACGCGTTGCCTGCCGGTGTGCGTGCCGTAGCAGCCGACCTGACCGATTTTTCGGCTTTCGCCAAAACACTCGATGCCGTACGGCCGGATGTGATCCTGCATCTGGCGGCCTGGTCCAACACCAATTTTTGCGAACAGCATCCCGAGCAGACTTGTCGGCTGAACGTGGAAGTACCCGAGCTGCTGGCCCGGTGGGCCGAGGCACAGGGTGCGGTGCTCGTCTTTGTGTCGAGCGGGCAGGTGTTCGACGGGCTGCGGCCGCCGCAGGGACCCGACACGCCCGTGTCGCCCGTCAATGCCTATGGCCGGCAGAAAGCCGAAGCCGAGCGGCGCGTACGTGCGGCTTCGCCGCGGGCTGTGGTCGTGCGCGTGCCCGTCATGTTCGGATGGGGCAGCCCTGCCAGCGGCAGTTTTTTTACCCATTGGATCCACAGGTTGCGTGCGGGCGATGAGGTGCCGGCCTTCAGCGATGAGGTGCGGTCGTTTTTGAGCGGACGAGCGGCGGCTCAGGGGCTGTGGTGCCTCATGACCCGCGCGCTGTCGGACGCGGCAGATGTGTGCGGGCGCATCTTTCACCTGGGCGGTGCCGAGGCCGTGAGCCGCCACGCGTTTGCCATGCTGATGTGTGAAGTGTTCGATTTGCCGAAAGGCCAAATCAGGGCCTGCCGCCAGGCCGACCTGACCATGGCGGCCGCGCGGCCGCCCCGCATCGTGTTCGACAGCAGTGCCGCCATGGAGCTGGGCTTCGATCCCTGGCCCCTGCGGCGCGAGCTGGAATGGTTGCGTGCCCATGAATCTACGGTCAACTGACCAAAATCAATCCTTTTCCGTCTCTGTTGTAGCACCTGCTCATCAACGGCAAGCGGCCCAAAAGCGTACATTTGTCGCGCTCGCAGGCAAATGGCCCGCGCAGTGCATTCCGATCCGAAACAACCACAGTAAAACCAGACCTTGCATGGCACGAATCACATCATCCGACCGTTTCGTCAACCGCCACATCGGCCCCTCACCCGAAGAGGCGCGCCAGATGCTGCACACCATAGGAGTGGCATCGCTCGATGAGCTCATCGACCAGACCGTGCCCGAAAATATCCGTCGGCGCAAGCCGCTCGACCTGCCTGCTGCGCAGAGCGAGTTCGAATTTTTGCGCAAGCTGAAGGAGCTGGCCGCCCAGAACAAGGTCTATAAATCCTGCATCGGCCAGGGCTACTACGGCACCATCACGCCTTCGGTCATCCTGCGCAATATCTTCCACAACCCGGGCTGGTACACCCAGTACACGCCCTATCAGGCCGAGATTTCGCAGGGGCGCCTCGAGGCCCTGCTCAACTTCCAGACGATGGTGAGCGACCTGACGGGCCTGCCCATCGCCAATGCCAGCCTGCTCGACGAGGCCACCGCCGCGGCCGAGGCCATGCTGATGTGCCATCACATCCGCAACAAGCGCGTCAAGGGCGAGCCCATTGACGAGTTTCTGGTGGACGAGCGCGTCTTCCCGCAGACGCTCGAGGTGCTGCGCACGCGCGCCGAGGCCGTCGGCATCCGCATCGTGACGGGCCGCTGGCAGGACTTCCGGTTCACGGAAAAGACGCTGGGCCTGCTGGTGCAGTATCCCGATGCCCGCGGCGAGGTGCACGACTATCGCGCGCTGACGGCGCGTGCCCGCGAGGCCGGCGTCATGGTGGTGGTAGCTGCCGACATCATGAGTCTGGCGCTGCTCACGCCGCCGGGCGAGTGGGGCGCCGACGTGGTGGTGGGCAACACGCAGCGCTTCGGCGTGCCCATGGGCTATGGCGGGCCTCATGCCGCCTGCTTCGCCACTCGCGAGGAGTACAAGCGCCAGATCCCGGGTCGCATCATCGGCGTGTCGGTCGACAGGGAAGGGCACAAGGCTTTCCGCATGGCCCTGCAGACGCGCGAGCAGCACATCAAGCGCGAGAAAGCCACCTCGAACATCTGCACGGCCCAAGCCCTGCTGGCCATTATGGCGGGCATGTATGCCGTCTATCACGGAGCCGAGGGCATCCGCGCTATCGCCGAGCGCATCCACCGACAGACGCAGGTGCTGGATCGCAACCTCAAAGCCCTCGGCTATCGCCAGACCAATGCCCACTACTTCGACACGCTGCGCATCGAAGTGGACGCGGCGCTGCGGCAGCGCATCCAGCATCTGGCTTTGAGCAAGGAAATCAATCTGTATTACGACGACGAGGCCGTGCAGGTCAGCCTCGACGAGACGACCCTCGAAGAAGACCTGCGCACGCTCATCGCCATTTTTGCGGAAGCAAAAAATGCGGCCCATACGCCCGACCTGGCGGAAGTGGAGGGCTATGCCTTCCCCGACGCCTTGGTGCGCACCACGCCCTACCTGACGCATCCCGTCTTTTCGCGTTTCCGTACCGAGACCAAAATGATGCGCTACATCAAGCGGCTGGAGGGGCGCGACCTGTCGCTGACGCACAGCATGATTCCGCTGGGCTCGTGCACCATGAAGCTCAACGCCGCCACCGAGCTGATACCGGTGAGCTGGCCCGAGTTTGCCGACCTGCATCCCTTCGCGCCGGCCGATCAGGCGCAGGGCTACCGCCGGCTCTTTCGCGAGCTGGAGCAATACCTGTGCGAGATCACCGACCTGGCGGCCTGCTCGCTCCAGCCCAACTCGGGCGCCCAGGGCGAATACACGGGCCTGATGGTGATTCGCGCATACCACCGCGATCGCGGCGAGGCGCACCGCAACGTGGCCCTCATTCCTTCGTCGGCCCATGGCACCAACCCGGCCAGCGCCGTCATGGCCGGCATGAAGGTGGTCGTGGTGGCCTGCGACGCGCACGGCAACATCGACGTGGACGACCTGCGCGCCAAGGCCGAGCAGTACAAGGACACGCTGGCCGCACTGATGATCACCTATCCCTCGACCCATGGCGTGTTCGAGAAAGAGGTGGTCGAAATTTGCGACATCGTGCACCGCAACGGCGGCCTCGTCTATATGGACGGCGCCAACATGAACGCGCAGGTGGGGCTGACCAGCCCGGGTATCATCGGCGCCGATGTGTGCCACCTCAACCTGCACAAGACATTCGCCATCCCGCACGGCGGTGGCGGACCCGGCATGGGCCCCATTTGTGTCAACGAAAAGCTGGCGCCCTATCTGCCCAGGCACCCGCTCGTGCAGGAAGTGGGAGGCGACAAAGGCATCAGCGCCGTGTCGGCAGCACCCTGGGGCAGCGCCAGCATCCTCGTCATCTCGTATGCCTACATCCGCATGATGGGCCCCGACGGCCTGACGGAAGCCACGCGCTACGCCATCCTCAACGCCAACTACATCGCGGCGCGCCTGCAGGAGCGCTACGACGTGCTCTACCGCGGTGAAAACGGCCGCGTCGCCCACGAGCTGATCGTGGACCTGCGGCCCTACAAGGCCATCGCCTCGGCCGAAGACGTGGCCAAGCGCTTGATGGACTACGGCTTCCACGCGCCCACCGTCAGCTTCCCCGTAGCGGGTACCCTCATGATCGAGCCGACGGAGAGCGAGGACAAGGAGGAGCTGGACCGCTTCTGCGAGGCCATGTTGCTCATTCGCGAAGAGATCGACGAGGTGGCCCGCGGCGAGCAGGATGCCGAAGACAACGTCTTGCACAACGCACCCCATACCGCACAGATGGTCACCGCCGACGAGTGGAACCACGGCTACTCGCGCGCCAAAGCGGCATGGCCCGCCGATTACCTGCGACACGGCCACAAGTTCTGGCCGCCCGTGGCCCGCGTGGACAACGCCTACGGCGACCGCCATCTCGTATGCGTCTGTCCACCCATCGAAGAGTACATGGATTGATGGCAGGCGAGCCGCTCGCAGCGGTCAAATGCTGATGGAGACGCGCGACAACAGGGTCGGGCGTCTCTGTTTTTTTGAGGGAGGAGGCTCAGAAAATGTCGCGGAGAAAGGCGAGGATCCTGGCGCCAAAGAGGAGCGTCAGCGTCCATTTCGCAATGAAATAGACGAGGAAGATGTAGAGCGCTTTCTTGCCAAATTTGCGGTAGGCGATGGCCAGCGCCTTGCGTATGCCGAGGATGTCGAGAATCTTGTTCATGATACCAGGTTCAGGTGCGCGATTCCACTCGCGACGCCCACACGAAACGTCTTTTGGATGGCTTTGTTTCGGAGGTGCGGTTTTTTGCATCGCAAACATATTCATTCCGGCTTTTTGGAGGTTGAAAAAGGATTGAATTTTCTACACTGCTGTGTGATTGTGGGCACATTCCGTCTCTCGATCGGCGAAAATGGCATTGTCGGGAACATCACCCGTACCCGATTCAAAGCAATTCGGGAAATCCGGCTGTGAAGATCGCCCGGGCAAGGTCGAGGGTGTCGCGTTCAGGGTTTTTTCATGGTGCAATCGGTCAAATCGGTTGAACCGGTACCACGCACGCGCACTTTTCTTGCCCAAGGTCTCTCCTTCGCTCATTCACTCATTCACTCATTCACTCCATCTCTCCATCTCGGATCAGGTGGTCTCCTTGAACAGATGAACGTGCATCCCGAAAATGAACCGGCTGCAAAAAGGTGTTGCGTGTAGAGTGTAGAGTGTAGAGTTTAAAGTTTAAAGTTTAAAGTTTTTGTTGTTGGTTATCAATATTTTATCAAATAATCGGTTCTTCGATACTTGAGCCTGCTGAAAAAAGTCCGTAACACCGTGACGCGTGACACGTGACGCGTATATATTATAGATAACATTTTGATTTAAAATAAAAAACACATTGCGAATCGTTGCGTCCCCGACTTTGGTCGGGACAAGCTGTTGCGGCGTTGCGTGAGATTTTGGGTTTTTTCA
>WFYJ01000189.1 GCA_015490175.1 Saprospiraceae bacterium
AAAAACTGCGTACAAGCTGCGCTTTCTGCGGCCGAAGGCTGCGGTTGCAATGGATGAGGATTCGAGGGAATCGAGGAACCGAGGATTTTACAAACACCTGATAGTCAATGTAAAAAACGCTCAACGCTACACGCTCAACGCTCAACGCTTCCCCTCAACACTTCACTTTTTTGCAGCCGGTCTATTTTCGGGATGCGCGATCATCTATTTAAGGACACCACCCGTTTATGAACCTTTCAAAGGCCTGGAAGTGCGTGTGTGCAGAAGCCCCGCAAACGTCTCAAAATTCCCACTCCAGCCGGAGGGCAGGCGCCAGGTACTGGAGTCGGACCAGGTCGTCGGCGCCTTTTCGCCAGTCTTTTTCGAAGCGCAGGGCGGCATTTGCCGAAAGGCCGCGCCACAGCTTGCGTCCCATGCCCACGTGCACCGACCAGGTGTGCAGGTCAATGTGGCTCTGGTTGAAGCGTACCGGAAGGTAGTATTCTTCCTGGTTGCTGTTGATAAACTCGTAGCGCAGTTGTTGTCGCAAGGGCTTGCGTGCAGTGACGCCTGCGGCGATGAAGGGGCGCCAAGAACCCCATTGGCTCTGCCAGCCAAGCAATACAGGCACTTCGAGGATGCGCAGGTCGTCGGCATAGATGTCGTGGAGCTTGTCGTCGGGCGAATCGGGATTGACGGTTGGAAAGCTGAAGAGCAGTTCGTTATCCTCGATCATGAAAGACAGGCGCAGCAGGCCAACGCCGGTTTGGAGGAAGCTGCCTTCGGCCAAGTGGAAGCGGCCGCTCAGGCGCAGGGCCCAGCCGCTTTGTTCTTCAAATGTTTCATCGGGGATGTAGGTCGGGCCGGCTTCGAGCCCGGCACTGAAGCCTGTGGGCACGAAGTGCACCCATAGCGGCAGCTCGGGCGTGTGCTCCAGAAGCGGCGGCAAGAGGATGCGGTCGTCGTCGAGCAGCGGATCGCGGCGGCGCAGCGGATCAAGGGGCCGGAGCGCCGGCAGCCCGATGGCGGGTGCTGCGGCGTAGCGGTGGCGCAGCGATGTCGGCTTGCGGGCGTCTTTTGCCGCAAGGCTGAGGGGCGGCACGTAAGCCGCCGAGGCGCCCCCTGAGGTGGGGAGCAGGCGATCGGTCGGACCGCCCGTCCCGCTCAGGTTCGATTGTTTCCATGTGGAGATGTTGGGGTCGAAAAGCACGTGTAGCAGAGATTTCCGGTTTTTTGGAGCCGTTACAGGGGCCGATGAAGCCATCAGGGGTTGGTGCTGGATCAGTACGATGGTATCGCGCGTGGTGTGCCATTTTTCCACGACGATGGTGTCGCGCTGGTGGGTATGTGCGGCGATGGTCTGGCTGCGCGGCGTGCTGAGTTGTGCCAGCCACCAGCCCAGCAGGATGCCGGCAGGGAAGAGCAGCCACCACCAGCCCACGGGTGGGCGGCGACGGGCGCGGCCCAGGGCATCCAGCCGACGCAGCATGTCCTTGCGCGCAGCGGGGCCGGGCTCGAACTCGGGCGGCCGCTGGAGGATCTCTCTGATTTTTTTGTCAAAGTAGTTGTCGTTCATATTACCGGGGTCACGTTCGTTTTCGCAAATCCTGTTTTTGCGCCAGCAGCTCCTGCAGCTTGCGGCGCGCCTTGGCCAGGTTCGACTTGGATGCCCCCACGCTGATGCCCAGCTCCTCGGCGATGTCCTGATGGGAGTAGCCTTCGAGCACGTAGAGCACGAAGACGGCGCGGTAGCCGGGCGTGAGCTGCTGCAAAAGCCGGATGACGTCTTCGTATTCGAGGTTTTCGAGGGCGTCGTTGGTGATGGGGGGCAGCTCGCGGGCGTGGTAGTCCTGCAGCTCGTCGAAGCGGTCCAGCTTGTGGTGCTTGCGGTGGTAGTCTATGGCCGTGTTGATCATCACGCGCCGCAGCCACGGCTTGAACGGCATGTTGCCGTCGTACTGGTCGAGCCGCGTAAACACCTTCATGAAACCGTCATTGACCATCTCTTCTGCCTCTTCGCGGCTGCGGGCATAGGGCAGACACACGGCCATGGCGTAGCTGTAGTACAGCTCGTACAACTTCATCTGGCTGGCGCGATTGCCCCGCCGGCAGCCATCGAGGATCAGTTCAAGGTTTATCGTCGCCGAGTCCATGAATTTTTCTTCGCCTGTGAGGCCTTTACGAAAGTGCTGCGGGCAGGGGTTGCCTGCTGCAGGCTTTTTTCCGTCCAAAGGTGCAAAGAATGTCCGGCCGGTGCTTGCGGCGCTCGGAACCCTCGTGACGTGCTTCCGCGCACAGGCTGGCTCGTCGTTTTTTGCCTTCGGAAGCAAAAAATGTTGGTACATTTGTTCTGCTACTCATCCTGTTCACCAAAACGAAACAGCCATGAAAAAAAACATGGGACAAGTGGACCGCATCCTGCGCATCGTGATCGCCGTGGTGATCGGCGCCCTGTGGTACACCGACAAGATCGAGGGCACGCTGGCCACGGTGCTGCTCGTCATCGGCGCCGTCTTTCTGGTGACGGCCCTGGTGGGCAGTTGTCCGCTGTATTCCGTGCTCGGCATCAGTACGCAGAAGGCCGAAGGCTGAGCCTCGCGGCGACGGACCGGCAACCAGGATCACACAACCGCCCGGCCCGTCGCCGGTTTTTGTACCTTTGCGTCAAAGGAGCACTGCTGTGAAAGCCACATCCCTCATACTCGCCACCTGGATGCTGCTGGGCGGTCTGTTTCCGCGGACCGACTTTTCGCAGTTGCTGCACCTGCGGGCTCTGGCCGATCACTATCGCCTCCACCAGCGCGAGGCAGCCGCGGCAGGGCAGGCGTTCGGGCCGGCCGATTTCGTGTGGCTGCACTTCATCGAGGGCGATTCGCACAGCCATCCCGACGACGGGCATGCACACGACGAGTTGCCTTTTCACCATCTGTACAGCAGTGTGCTGATTCTGCTGTCGGCCGCCATGTGGGTGCCGCCTGCACGTCGGCTGCTCCGACAAACGCGTGCCTTTGCACTTCCTTCCTTCTACCTTTCCGATTACGTGACGGAGTGTTTCCGTCCTCCCGCCTGCTGATTTCCCTTTCCTTTTTGAGCATGCCGCCGGCTTTCGCCAAATGAAGCCCGCGCCGGGTGGCATTTGCCGAAAGGCAGAAGCTGAGCCGTAGCGGGCTGTGAAGCGACCGACCTCGCTGCCGTGCCGCATTTGCCGAAAGGCAAAACGGCGAAGTGAGGGCGAGGTGTCGTCCTGTCAGCGGCGCGTGCACCTCTTGGTTCCATTTCACTCTTTTCACAAAACCGGAAAATCGAGATGATACAAGCCATCATCCGCACTGCGGTGCGGCACAAACTGCTGGTGGTGCTGGCCACCCTCGGGCTGGTGGCTGCCGGCGTGTACAACCTCATGCACCTGCCCATCGATGCGGTGCCCGACATCACCAACAACCAGGTACAGGTCGTCACCGTCTCGCCCTCGCTGGCGCCGCAGGAAGTCGAGCAGTTCATCACCTATCCGGTCGAGGTGTCGGTGGCCAACATTCCCGACCTGGTCGAGATCCGCTCGGTGTCGCGCTTCGGCCTGTCGGTGGTGACGGTGGTGTTCGAAGACCACGTGCCCATCCTCGATGCGCGCCAGTACGTCAAGGAACAGATTGCGCTGGCCGCCGAGGAGATTCCGCCCGGCCTGGGCACGCCCGAGCTGATGCCCATCACCACGGGGCTGGGCGAGATCTACCAGTACGTGCTCGAGGTGCAGCCCGGCTACGAGCAGCGCTACGACCCCATGACGCTGCGCACCATCCAGGACTGGATCGTGAAGCGGCAACTGGCCGGCACGCCCGGCATCATCGAGGTGAGCAGCTTTGGCGGCTACCTCAAGCAGTACGAGGTGGCGCTCGACCCCATGCGCATGCAAGCCCTCGGCATCACCATCCAGGACGTGTACGACGCCCTCGAACGCAACAACCAGAACAGCGGCGGCAGCTACATCGAAAAGACGCACACGGCCTGGTACATCCGCACCGAGGGCGTCGTGCAGTCGCTCGATGAGATCGGCCGCATCGAGGTGGCGCGCCGCGGCGGCGTGCCCGTGCGGGTGCGCGACGTGGCGGAGCTGCGCTTCGGCCATGCCAAACGCTTCGGCGCCATGACCATGGATGGCAAGGGCGAAGTGGTGGGCGGCATCACGCTCATGCTCAAGGGCGCCAACAGCTACGAGGCCGTGGCCAACGTCAAGCAGCGCATCGAGCGCATCCGGAAGAGTTTGCCGGAAGGCATCGACATCTATCCCTACCTCGACCGCGCGCGCCTCGTGGACAAGACCATCGCCACGGTGCGCAACAACCTGCTCGAGGGTGGCCTCATCGTCATCGTGGTGCTGGTGCTGCTGCTGGGCGACCTGCGTGCCGGCCTCATCGTGGCTTCGGTCATTCCGCTGGCCATGCTCTTTGCCGTCATCCTGATGAATCGCTTCGGCATCATGGCCAACCTCATGTCGCTGGGCGCCATCGACTTCGGCATCGTGGTGGACGGCGCCGTCATCATCGTGGAGGGCGTGATGCACGCGCTGTTCACCTACCACGTGGGGCGGCAGTTGCAGCAGGCCGAGATGGACGAGCTGGTGACCGAGGCGGCGGCCAGGCTGTTCCGCTCGGCCGTCTTCGGGGTGGGCATCATCCTGCTGGTGTTCGTGCCCATCATGACGCTCACCGGCGTCGAGGGCAAGATGTTTCGGCCCATGGCCCTCACGTTCAGCTTTGCCATCCTCGGCGCCATGATCCTGTCGCTGACGTGGGTGCCCGCCATGGCGGCGCTGCTGCTGCCCAAAAAGGTGCGCAGCCGGCAATCGTTTGCCGACAGGCTGATCGGGGCGCTGCGCCGAGCTTACCAGCCCTTGCTCGAAGGGGCGCTGCGCCGCGCATGGATAGTGTCGGGCACGGCCGTGGCGCTGTTCGTGCTGGCCTTCCTCACCTTCCGGCAGATGGGCGCCGAGTTCATTCCCACGCTCGAAGAGGGCGATCTGGCCATGCAGATGACCATCCCGCCGGGCAGCTCGCTTGAGGAGAGCATCCGCACCGCCACCCGTGCCGAACGCATCCTGCTGCAACAGTTTCCCGAGGTGCGCCACGTGGTGTCCAAGATCGGTACGGCCGAGGTGCCCACCGATCCCATGGCCATCGAAAGCGCCGACATCATGATCATCCTCAGGGAAAAAGACGAGTGGGTGAGCGCCGCGACGCGCGAGGAGCTCGTGGCCAGAATGAAAAAGGCGCTCGAAGTCATCCCCTGGGCCACGTTCGACTTCACGCAGCCCATCCAGTTGCGCTTCAACGAGCTGATGACCGGCGCCAAGACCGACGTGGCTGTCAAGATCTTCGGCGAAGACACCGACACGCTCAAGCGACTGGCCGACCGCGCCGCGGCCATCATCCGCGGCATTCCGGGCGCCGGCGACGTCCAGGTCGAGCAGACCGAGGGACTGCCGCAACTCGTCATCACCTACGACCGCGACCGCATGGCGCGTTACGGCCTCGACATCGCCACGCTCAACCGCACCGTGCGGGCAGCCTTTGCCGGCGAGCCGGCCGGCGTCGTCTTCGAGCAGGAGCGCAAGTTCGACCTCGTGCTGCGGCTGGCTCCGCAGTACCGCCAGGACGTGGACCTCGACAACCTGTTCGTCTCGGCGCCCGACGGCCATCTGGTGCCACTGGGCGAGGTGGCCACCGTCGAATACACCGAAGGGCCCATGCAGATCTCGCGCGAGCAGGCGCAGCGCCGCATCGTCATCGGCGTCAACGTGCGGGAGCGCGACGTGGCCAGCCTCGTGGCCGACATCGAGCAGGCCCTCGACCGCAGGCTCGACCTGCCACCCGGCTACTTCATCACCTATGGCGGCCAGTTCGAGAACCTGCAGGCGGCGCAGGCGCGCCTCAGAGTGGCCGTACCCGTGGCGCTGGCCCTTATCTTCCTGTTGCTCTATTTCACTTTCGGCAAGATCAAGTATGCGCTCATGATTTTCACGGCCGTGCCCATGTCGGCCATTGGCGGGGTGTGGGCGCTGTGGCTGCGCGGCATGCCGTTCAGCATCTCGGCCGGTGTGGGCTTCATCGCACTGTTCGGCGTGGCCGTGCTCAACGGCATCGTGCTCATCGCCCACTTCAACCGCCTGCGCTACGAGCGCGGCATGAGCGACCTGAAAGAGGTGATCGTCACGGGCGCGCGCGAGCGCTTGCGGCCCGTACTCATGACGGCCACGGTGGCGGCGCTGGGCTTTCTGCCCATGGCTCTTTCGACCAGCAACGGCGCCGAGGTGCAGCGGCCGCTGGCCACCGTCGTCATCGGCGGCCTCGTCACAGCCACGCTGCTGACGCTGTTCGTCATGCCGGCCCTCTACTGGCTCGTCAACCGCCACCTCAAGCGGCCACCGGTGCCCGCAGCCATGCTTGCGCTCTTCATGCTTGCGCTTCCGCAAATGGCGCATGCCTTCCAGTCGCCCCGCGTGGATACGCTCGTGCGCCATGCACTGGCCCGGCATCCGGCGCTGGAGGCGGCCGGGCTGCGCGTGCAGCAGGCCGAGTGGGGCATTCCGCTTTCGCAAAAAACGGATCCCCTCCAGCTCAGCCTGCAAGCCGGCCAGCTCGACGACCCCTCGTGGGGCAGCTACAGCATCGGCCTGATGCAGCCCTTGCCCCGATTTGCCGAAAGGCGGGCCGCCCGACAGAGGGCCGAAGCCGGCCTGCACGCCGCGCAGGCCCGTCGCAACCTGACGGCGCACGAACTGCGCTACCGCATCGCGCTGGCCTGGGCCGACTACGCGCTGGCCGTCCGGCGGCGGCGCCACTTCGAGCAGCAGAGCCAGGCCGCCGACCGCTATCTGGAGCGCATCGCGCTGACCGTGCGTGCCGGCGAGTACGGACAGCTCGAACTCATGCTGGCCCGCCAGATGCAGTCGGAAGTGGCGCGCCGGCTCGCCGACAGCCGCCGCGCCGAGGCCGAAGCCGAGCAGGTGTTGCGGCAGGTGGCACTTTACAATGGGCCGTTGCCTGCCGTGCCTTCGACTGCCGAGCCATGGCCCTTGCCCGATACGCTGGCCCGGGCCGACCTGTGGCTCGATCCGCTGCGGGCCCGCATGGAGGAGGCGCGTGCCGGCGAGGCCCTGGCCAAAGCCCGGTACCGACCCCGCATCGCGCTGGGGCTGCAGCAGCAGAAGCTGGGCGAATTCAGCGGGCTGTGGTCGCTGCAGGCCGGCGTGGAAGTGCCGCTGTGGCGCAAGCACCTGCAGGCAGCCGAAGCGCAGGCCCGCCTCGAGACGCTCGTGGCCGAAAAAGAGCTGCAACAGCGGCAAGCCGAGCTCGAGCACCAGCGCGCCCGCCTCGCCGCCCGCGTGCAGAGCCTGCAGCAGAGCCTCGATACCTGGGGGCGGGCCCTGCCCGAAACGGCAGCCGCCCTGCGCCAACTGGCCGACCGCCAACTGGCCGCCGGCGAAACGGACTACCTCACCTGGTACCAGTCGGTGCAGCAAGCCATGAAAATGGAACTCGATTACATCGAGCTCGTCGGTGCATGGAACCGCGCCCTGATCGAGTGGCAGTACTGGCTGGGAGCGAGTGTTGGAGCGCGTGAGGGAGGGAGTGAGTGAGGGTGGGAGGGAATGAGTGAGGGAGGGAATGAGTGAGGGAGTGAGTGAGGGACCGATTGAGCCGATTTGACCAGTTCCACCAATTCTGCCAATTCTGCCTTTTTGAATGAAAATCAATTAAAAAACATCGAGAAAAATGATCCGAATAATCCATCGTTTCGTTTTGTCGGGCTTGCTGATGGCCCCGGTTCTTTT
>WFYJ01000190.1 GCA_015490175.1 Saprospiraceae bacterium
GTCAATAAGAAAAACTTTAAACTTTAAACCCTGAACTCTAAACCCCTTCAAAAACTGCGTCAGCGCTGCGCTTTCTGCGGCCGAAGGCTGCGGTTTCAATGAGTGAGGAACCGAGGAACCGAAGAACCAAAGAACCGATCTTTTTTACAAAAACATGATAATCAATAAGAAAAACATTAAACTCTAAACTCTAAACCCTCAACGCTACACCCTCAACCATTGCGACAGGATTTCCCAAACCACTTTGATTTGAGTTAAAAAACGAACGATGCGCCTCAATGCATCCCGCCTTGACCAGACGGCCTTCCGGCCAAAAGGGTTGGGCTGAAGCAAAAAAAACCCGGGCCTGTGCATCAGACCCGGGCACGAAGCAAGTTATGATGGCTAAACGCTTGACAACCGATTGGATGGATGGAAGAACATCTGACGTTCCCAATAGAAGCTGTCTATCGGGGGGTGCGGTTGCGCGGCGTTTTTTTCAGAACGAATCAATCCTTCAGGTCGTCGAAGTAGGGGTTGTCCCTCAGTTGCGGCTCGTCGTCATCGGTCACGGTCCAGCGCGAAGCGGGCGGGGTGTCCGAGCCTTCCACGTCTTCCAGCACGATGCCACGGCGCTTGAATGCCGGTTCGCGCTCCAGCTCGTTCACCACCTTGGGGCTGAGCTTGGTCTGCAGGCGCGACATGCGCTCATGGCGGCGGCGTTCGCGCTCCCGTGCCCGCAAGGCGCGCTCGTGCTGGCGCTCACGGGGCCCCATTTCCTCGTCGGCCATCTGCTGGATGGCATCGCGGATGCCGTCGAATTCCAGTACCGGGGCACTGGTTTCCTCCTCATCGCCAAGGTCGGCCACCTGACGGATACCCGAAAGCTCGTTGCGAGCGGTATCCGGTTCGGTCTCGTCGTCGTCGAGCGTGACGCGCACGGGCTGCGACCGCTGCGCGGTCTTTTTGGCGGCATGGCGTGCCCCTTCGAAGCCGGTAGCGATGATGGTCACGCTCAGCTTTTCGCCCAGCGACTCGTCGTAACAGTTACCCCAGATGAGGTTGGTGTCGTGACCCGCCTCGGCCTGCACGAATTCTGTGATCTCGAAGATCTCGTCCATGGTCACCTCTTTGGTGCCCGAAGAGATGTTGAGCAGGATATGACGCGCACCCTGAATGTTGTTGTCTTCGAGCAGGGGCGAGTTGAGGGCCTGATCCACGGCTTTCTTGGCGCGCTTCTCGCCTTCGGCCACGGCCGTACCCATGATGGCCACGCCACTGCCCCGCATGACCGTGTTGACGTCTTCGAAGTCCACATTCACGTAGCCGGGCACCGTGATGATCTCGGCGATGCCCTTGGCGGCGGTGGTCAGGATGTTGTCTGCTTGCGCAAATGCCTGGGAGAGCGACAGATTGCCATAGATCTGGCGCAGCTTGTCGTTGGAGATGACGATGAGCGTATCGACGTATTTCTTGAGCTCCTCCAGCCCTTCATGGCCGTGGGTGCGTCGGGTGCGCCCCTCGAAGGTGAAGGGCAAGGTCACGATGCCCACCGTCAGGATGTCCATTTCCTGGGCCGTGCGCGCAATGACGGGAGCGGCACCGGTACCCGTACCACCACCCATGCCCGCCGTGATGAACAACATCTTGCAGTTGTTCGAAAGGAAGGCCTTGATTTCGTCGAGGCTCTCTTCACAGGCCAGCCGCCCGATTTCCGGCTTGGATCCGGCGCCGCGCCCTTCCGTGAGGTTGGGTCCGAGCTGGATTTTCACCGGTACGGGGCTGAGTTCCATGGCCTGTGCATCCGTATTGCAAATGGCGAAGTCCACACCTACGATGCCCTGTTTGTACATATGCGTCACGGCGTTGCTGCCGCCTCCACCCACGCCGATCACCTTGATGATGGGCGCTTCCGACTGTTCTTCCATCAGTTTGAAAATCATAACTGCTTCGTTTAGGGTTGGTAAATTTTGATTGTTGAGGATTTGAAGCGCGAGGGTTCGGATCCCGAGCCTCACAAATCCACGTCCGGTTCCGATTCGAACCACTCGCGCGTCCGACGCAAGACCTCTTCGAACCAGCCGCGTGCCGAGCGGTTTTCTCGGGCCTCTTCCTGCTCCGGCTCTTCGGGCCGTTCGGGACGGACTGCTTGCTGTTGCATCCGCGCTTCCTCCTGGCGCAGCCCCTGCTCCAGCAGGCCGATGGCGGTGCTGTACACGGGGCTCGCGATCTTCTCGCTATAGCCCTGCGCGAGCAACTCGACGGGCTTGCCGATGCGGCAGCTCAGGCCGGTGTGGTATTCCACCAGCTTGTCCAGGTGGTTGAGCAACGAGCCGCCGCCGGTGAGCACGATGCCCCCGATCAGCTTTTTCTCGTACCCGCTGCGCGAGATCTCCCACATCACGTAATCGAGAATCTCTTCCATGCGCGCCTGGATGATCAGGGCCAGGTTGCGCTCGCTGATTTCCTTGGGTGGCCGGCCCTTCAGACTCGGGATGGCAATGACGCGATCGACGAACACCTCATCGGCCAGCGCACTGCCGTACCTGATCTTCGCCTTCTCGGCATACTGGCTCATGATGAAGCAGCCTTCCTTGATGTCGCGCGTCACGACGTTGCCGCCAAAAGGAATGACGGCCGTATGGCGCAGGATGCCCTCGTGAAACACCGCCACATCGGTAGTGCCGCCACCGATATCGACCATGGCCACGCCGCCTTCCTTCTCTTCTTCGGTGAGCACGGCTTCGGCCGAGGCCAGCGACTCGAGCATCAGGCTGCGCAACTGGAAGCCGGCCTTCTCCACGGCGCGCTGCACGTTGTGGGCGGCATCTTTCTGGCAGGTGATGATGTGAAAATTGCTCTCGAGGCGCACCCCGGACATGCCGATGGGATCCTTGATCCCCTGCTGGTGATCGACCGTGTAGTCCTGTGCGATGACGTGCAGGATTTTGTCGCCCGCATCGAGGGGGAGCATGTACATGTCCCGCACCAGGCGCTCGATGTCGTGCACCGAAATTTCCGTGTGCGGATCTTCGCGCGTGAGGATACCTTTCTTTTCGAACGACTTGATGTGCTGGCCCGCAATGCCGGCATAGGCAGCCCGTACCTGGATGCCCGCATGGCGCATGGCCGTGCCGGCTGCTTCAGTGATGGCGCGCACCGTCTTTTCGATATTGCTCACTTCGCCGCGCAGTACACCCTCCGAAGGGGCGATGCCGGCGCCAAGCACCTCGATTTTTCCGAACTGGTCGCGTCGGCCGACGAGAGCCACCACTTTCGTGGTGCCGATGTCCAGGGCCAGCGTGACGGGGTTGTCGTGGCGTGTAGTTTCCATCATAACATGTGTTTTGTCCCGAAAATGTCCCTTCCGGGGTGTAAAAGCCTCTATCTGCGTTTGCACACGATCTGATTTGCGAAGCGCAAATCCACGGTGCGATATTTTCTCCATCCTTCGTATGCCAGTGCCTGCCGGTAAAAAATGCGCAGGCGTTCCAGTTTGTCGTCCAGGTTGCGCTCGTCGCCCAGCCAGATCTCGAAATCGCCCAGGGCCGGCACGATGACCACTTCTCCTCCATTGCTGACGTAAAGCTGGCCGAGCAGCGGCTGCAGCAGGGAGTCGGCGCGCACCTTGCGCACCAACCGGAACAGGTGCCCCAGCACATTGCCCCTGCGTTCCAGAAAATCGGGCACGTAAGGCGGAATGTAACCCGTCGCTACGGGCACCCGCGCCGCGTAGTTGTCCGAGAGGGGCATCCGGAATCCCTGCTCGTCGAGGTAATAGCTCACGCCCTGAGCGTCCATGATGCGCAGCAGGGGCTCGCGTTGGGTGACCTCCACATGCAAGCCGTTGGCTGCATCGACCCACGCTTCTGCGTTTTTGACGAAGGGCACCCGCTCCAGGCCACGCTCCAGGCGGTCCATGTCTATGTCCACGAGGCTTTTTCCCTGCAGTTCCTCGCCAAAGATCTTTTTCAGATGTTCGTGTACGTCGGCTTCGGTCAGCAGCAGCTCCCCTCCTTCGAGCGGAGCCACATGCACTTCCACGGCCTGTACCGGCAAGGCCCACTTGCGCTGCACGGCCGACACCACAAGCCAGATGCCGACGAGTGCCGCCATGGCAAGCAGCAGCGTCTGCAGTGCGCGTTTGCGTTCAGGTGTCATGGCCATGGTCATTCCTCTTTCATGGTATCCTGAGGCTGAGCCGCACGTGCGGCCAGCAGTTTGGCAATGGGTTTGCGCAGGCGGTCAATGTCGCCGGCGCCCAGCGTCATCACCACCTCCACGTCTTTTTGCGCGAGCAATGCCGGCACCGCATCGCGGGCGGCACGCACCACCGGGATGTCGGTGATCCGCGCGGCCAGCGCATCAGACGTCACCCCTTCAATGGGTTCCTCGCGCGCAGGGTAAATGTCGAGCAAGATGAGCTCGTCGGCCAGGGAAAGCGCTTTCGCAAACTCGGCCATGAAGTCGCGCGTCCGGCTGAACAGGTGCGGCTGGAAGATCGCCGTGATGTGCCTTTCGGCAAACAACTCCCTGGCGGCGCGCAATGCAGCTTCCAACTCGGCCGGATGATGCGCGTAGTCGTCCACGTACACGTAATGATCCGATCGGTGCAGCACATCGAAGCGGCGCCAGATACCTTTGAAAGTGGCCAGCCCTTCGACCACCGCGTCCAGGTCGGCCCCGGCTTCGAGGGCCAGCCCCGTGGCGGCCAGCGCGTTCAACACATTGTGTCGGCCTGGCAGTGCCAGGCGCACGCTCTCGCGTTTGCCGAAAGGCGTCAGCAAATCGAAGACGAACCATCCGTCTTCCACGCGCACGCGCCGCGCCTGCACGTCGCCCTCCCCGATGCCGAAAGTCCAGACCGCACGGCCCGAAAAACGCGTGGCCAGGTCGTGCCGGACCACCAGGCGGCCCCGCACCTGCTCGGCGAAGGGCTTGTATCCTGTAGTCCAGACGGCTTCCTCGGTGCCGTAAATATCCAGGTGGTCGGGATCGACCGAGAGGATGGCCGCGGCCTCGGGATGCAGGTGGAGGAAGGATCGGTCGAACTCATCGGCTTCGACCACGATCCACTCATTGCGGCCAGGCACATAGTTGCTTTCGAAGTTGCGCGCAATGCCGCCCAGGAAGGCCGTCGGCTCCAGGCCCCCCCGATGCAACAGCCACGTCAGCATCGAGCTGGTCGTCGTTTTGCCATGGGTGCCCGCTACGGCCAGCGCGCGGCTGTGGCGACTGATGAGACCCAGCAGCTCGGCCCGCTTCATCATGGGCACACCGCGACGGTGCAGCTCCTGAAGCTCGGCATTCGACTCGGGCACGGCAGGCGTGCGCACCACCAGATCGACCGCCTCGGGAATGCGGCCAGGATCGTCCTCGTAGTGGATGTGCATGCCCTCATTTTCCAGTGCTTCGGTCAGGGGCGTGTGCGTGCGGTCATAGCCATGGACGACCATCCCCCGGGCATGGAAGTAGCGCGCCAGGGCCGACATGCCCATGCCGCCGATGCCGAGGAAATACAGGGTCTTTATGTCGTTCAACTGCTTCAATTGCTGTCGGTTATACTCGCATCAAAGTGGTTCGGGAAATCCTGTTTCAGTGGTTTGGTGTTTAGTGTTTAGGGTTTACAACTCTGTGAAAATCAGTGCATGCTCAGTGGTTCTCTGTGTAACTGAATGTTTTTTCAGACGCAGAAGACGCAGCGCTGACGCAGTTTGCCCAGGTGGTCACTCCCTCCCTCCATCTCTCCTCACTCCTTCTCAAAAAATTGACTATCGTCAAAAATCCCGCACCGAATTGCGTTATGCGCCTGTGCCTTCGAAGCCTGCCAGGCGCAGCACCTCACGAGCGATGCGCGTGTCGGCGTCCGGGATGGCCAGCGCGCGTGCGTTGTTCGCCAGCGACCGGCGTCGGGCATCATCCGCAGCCAGGGCCAGCGCCTCGTCAATGGCACGGTCCGCCTCGGCGTCGGGCACGAGCAGGGCCGCCTGCCTGTCCACCAGCGTTTCGGCATTGCGCGTCTGGTGGTCGGCCACCACATTGGGCGAAGGCACCAGGATGCCTGCCTTGCCCGCCACGCACAGCTCGCTGAGCGTCAGGGCGCCGGCCCGGCAAATGACGATGTCCGCTGCCGCCCACGCCTGATCCATCCGATCGAGGAAGGGCAGCGCACGCACATTCGACCGGGCCGCCGTGGCGGAGGCAGCGCAGGTCGCCTCGTAGAGGCGCCCCGTTTGCCAGAGCCATTGCACGTCCTTGCGTGCACCGATTTTGGCGGAAGCCGCCATCATGGCCTCATTGAGCGAACGGGCACCGAGGCTGCCACCGGTGACCAGCACGGTGGTCGTCGCAGGCGCGAGGCCGAAATGGCGGCGCGCCGCTTGCGCGTCGGTGGCCGTGGCAATCTCGCGCCGTACGGGGTTGCCGGTGCGCACCACCTTCTCCGCAGGGAACCACCGCTCCATGCCCGGCCAGGCCACGCATATGCGACCGACACGGCCGGCAAGCAGGCGATTGGTTGCGCCGGGATACGAGTTCTGCTCCTGGATGAGCGTGGGCACCCCCAGGCGCGTGGCCACCTCCAGTACGGGACCGCTGGCATAGCCGCCCACGCCCACCACCACATCGGGCCGAAAGCGCTGCAGGATGCGCCAGGCGCGGGCCAGGCTGCCGACCAGCTTTACCGGGAACAACAGGTTTTGCCATGTCAATCGGCGCTGGAATCCACTGATCCACAGGCCTTCTATCGCAAATCCCGCTTTCGGGACTTGCTCCATCTCCATCCGGCCGCGCGCGCCCACGAACAGGATTTCGCTGTCGGGAACCAGGCGCCGAATGGCCTGAGCGATGGCGATGGCGGGAAAGACGTGTCCTCCCGTACCCCCACCGCTGATCAATATTTTCAAAGGTCGTTTGCTCAAGATGCTGCCTGTGTTTTTGCGACAAGCAATTCATCCGCCTTCTTACTGTTGGGCACCATGCCCTCGACACGGGCCGACTCTTCCACGAATTTGCTCACACTCAGAATCACGCCGAAGTAGATACACGTAAAGATCACCGAGGTACCGCCCAGGCTGAGCAAAGGCAGGTTCTGCCCCGTGACCGGCACCAGGTGCACCGCCACGGCGATGTTGGCGAATGCCTGAAAGACGATCAGCATGCCCAGGCCTGCGGCAGCCATCACGCCGAACGACTTGGTGCCGATGGTCACCAGGCGGGTGATGCGGAAAAACAGCAAGACGAACAGCCCCACCGTGATCAGCCCGCCGATCACGCCGTATTCTTCACAGATGATGGCGTACACGAAGTCGGCATAGGGCGTGGGCAGGTAGTTGCGCTGAATGCTGTTGCCCGGCCCCAGTCCCAGCCATCCTCCGTTGGCAATGGCTATTTTCGACTGAACCACCTGGAAGTCGCCATCCGGATTGTCCACGAATTCGCGCACCCGGCTCACCCAGGTATCCACCCGAATGACATCCGGAAAAAACTCGCCCAACAACACAAGCAAGGCAAACACGCAAATCCACAAGAGAAAGAGCAAAGCGATGTATTTCCAATCCACCCGCCCTACGAACATGATGCCGATGCACGTAAAGAACAGCAGCAAGGCGGTGGAAAGGTCGGAAGGCGCAATCAGCCCGCAAACGATAAGCACGGGCACGATGATGGGCAGGAAAGCATCGTTGAACTCCTTGATGTATTCCTGCTTGCGGGTCACCTCACGTGCCACGTAGAGCACCAGGGCCAGCTTGGCAAAGTCGGACGTCTGGACGGTCAGGCCCACGAGGGGCAACTGGATCCATCGCCGCGCGCCGTTGATGTCGACGCCCATGAACAGGGTGAACACGAGCAAGGGCACGGCCAGCAGGATGAGCCAAGGCGCCGCCTGCTGATAGCGCAGGTAGTGCATGCGATGGCCCAGATACATGAGCAACCAGCCGAAAGCAAGGGTAAAGCCATGGCGAAAGAGGAAGGCCTCGGTGTCGCCGCCGGCGATGCGCCAGGCAAGCGATCCGGTCGCGCTGTATACCACCAACACCGAAAAAAGCGAAAGCACCAGCACAATGGCCCAGATGGCCTTGTCCCCCCTCAACGCTGCTTGTATGGTTCCCCCTGTATTCATGTTCCTTTTCTCAATAGTTTGCTCCGGGCTTCAGGTACCATGGCGCGCACGGTGCGCTCCCGATCAATTCTCATTGCTCATTCTCGCTTATTCCGTTCTTTCGGTTGCTCCTCTTTGTGCTCGGTCAATAACTGCCGGACCGCCTCCCTGAACTGATCACCTCGATCCGTGTAATTTTTGAACAGATCGAAGCTGGCGCAGGCCGGGCTCAGCAAGACCACGTCGCCGGGCCGGGCCCAGCGGGCCGCTTCGGCCACGGCGGCCTGCATGCTGCGCGTGTCCACGATCCGGGGTACGACTCCTTCAAAGGCTTCGCGCAGCGGCCTGTTGTCCAGCCCCAGGCAGATGAGTGCTTTCACTTTCTGCCGCACCAGGGCACGCAGCGGACCGTAGTCATTGCCTTTGTCGGTGCCACCCGCAATCCAGATCACCGGGCCGTCCATGGCTTCGAGTGCATGGCGCACGGCATCCACGTTGGTGGCTTTGCTGTCGTTGATCCAGGCGATGCCGTCGTTGTGCGCCACCACTTCGAGCCGATGCGGCGCATTGCGAAACGTCGCCAGGCCGCGCTGCACGACCTGCGGCGCCACCCCTTCGTTCAGGGCGATGGTCACCGCCACGGCAGCATTGAAGAAGTTGTGGGGCCCCTTCAACGCCGTCCGGCTCATGTCAAACTGGTGCCCTTCCACCTCCAGCACTTCAGCCGGAAACCGGGGCATGGGTACTTTTTTCAATCGGCTCTGCACCGGATGGTGCGACAGCCACTCTTGGCTGTTCGGGTCATCGGCATTGACGATCAGCAGGTCTTCCTCCTGCTGATTCATGGCAATGCGAAACTTGGATTCCACATACCGACTCATCTGATAGTCGTAGCGATCCAGATGGTCGGGCGTGATATTGAGTATGGCGGCCACGTCTGGCCGGAAGGTGCTGATATCGTCGAGCTGAAAGCTGCTCAGCTCGAGCACGTGGCACGAAGCCGGTGTGGTCAGCAGGTTGCGGGCGAAACTCTGCCCCACATTGCCACCCACTGCCACCTCGCGCCCCGCTTCGCGCAAAAGGTGCCCGGTAAGCAGAGTGGTGGTCGTCTTGCCATTGCTGCCGGTGATGCCGATGATGCGGCAATCAGCAGCCTGGCGCCACGCCCACTCGATCTCGCCGATGACCTCGATGCCGGCAGCCAGCAGCTCCCGAATCACGGGCACGCCCCGCGGAATGCCCGGGCTCTTGACGACCACATCGGCGGCCAGAAGTCGCGCCATCGTGTGCCGGCCTTCCTCGTATGGAATGCCGTGGGCTTCGAGTTCGTCCCGGAAGCGCGGCGCCAGGGTGCCTTTTTCCGAAAGGAAGACTTCATGGCCTCTGGCCTTTGCCAGCAGGGCCGCCCCTGTACCGCTCTCACCGCCTCCGAGAATGACTGTTTTCATGTGTCCGAGTACACTGCAAAAACCTCACGCAACACCTTGTTTCCGACGTGTCGGGAACGCAACGTCTCGCAATTGAGTGTTTTCTCTATAAATGTTCAACAAACTCAACATCAACGATTTTCTCAAAATATTGCTTCTTCAAATCCTCACTTCTTCGCCGAGCGCATGCTCACCGAATCTTCAGCGTCAGGATCGTGAACACCGCCAGCAGAATGGCCACGATCCAGAAGCGGGTGACGATTTTGGGTTCGGGCAAACCCATTTTCTGGTAGTGGTGATGCAGCGGCGCCATGAGGAAGACCCTTCGGCCTTCGCCGTACTTCCGTTTGGTGTACTTGAAGTACCACACCTGAATGATCACCGAAAGGTTCTCGGCGACGAAGATGCCGCACAGCAAAGGCAGCAACAGCTCTTTGCGCAGCACGATGGCCATGGCACCGATGATGCCGCCGAGCATCAGGCTGCCCGTGTCGCCCATGAACACCTGCGCCGGATAGGCATTGTACCACAGAAACCCGATGCAGGCACCGAGCAAGCAAGCCGCAAAGACGACCAGCTCGCCCGTGCCGGGCAAATAGAGGATCTTGAGGTAGTCGGAGGCGATGGCGTTGCCCGATACATAGGCAAACACGCCCAGCGTCACTCCGACGATGCCCGACACGCCCGTGGCCAGGCCGTCTATGCCATCGGTGAGGTTGGCTGCGTTCGACACGGCCGTGATGATGAAGATCACGAACAGCACGAAGCACGCGGCGCCCCACAGCCAGGCCGACTTGCCTGCCCAGGCAAAGGCGGCGGCATAGTTGATCTGGCTTTCCTTGACGAACGGCACATCGGTCAGCGTGGCGCGCACATTGGCCACTTCCTTCAGCTCGCCCGTACGGCTGCGTACCTGCAGCGTCTCTACGATCTCGTAGCCTTTGCTGCGCGCCTCGTCGGCGTCCATGCGCACCACCACGCCATCGTTGAACAGCATCGTCAGGCCCACGATGAGGCCCAGCCCCACCTGCCCCAGCACCTTGAATTTGCCGCTGAGGCCGTCCTTGTTTTTGCGGAACGTCTTGATGTAGTCGTCCACGAACCCGATGAGGCCCATCCACAAGGTGGCCAGCAGCATGAGCTGGATGTACACGTTGTCGAGTCGGGCCAGCAGCACACAGGGCACCACGATGGCCAGAATGATGATGATGCCCCCCATGGTTGGCGTACCCTCCTTTTCCTTTTGGCCTTCGAGGCCCAGATCGCGAACTTTTTCGCCGACCTGCAGGCGGCGCAGCATGCGGATGATGCTGCCGCCAAAAATCATACTGATAATGAGCGATATGATGATCGCCAGCCCCGCCCGAAAGGTGATGAACCGAAACAGCCCCGCCCCGGGCAGGTCGAATTGTTCTTCGAGATAGAGCGCAAGCGCGTAAAGCATGGTTTTCTCAAAGTTTGACGGTTTCGGAAATTGCCGCCAAAGGTAGCAATGCCGACCGTCCGGTTTTTCGAATCGTCGGTCACAACCATCTCTGCACCAAAGGCAATGGTTGGCAGGCGCCCGAAGACGCCTGCCGCAACCACTGCAAGTGAATCAATCTGAAGATGAATAATAGTCCCTCCACTATTATTCGGATGGTTGTGTGTCTCTTTTCCAATCTTGTCAAAGCAGTTCTTTCATGGCCTTTGCCACTTCTGCCTTATCGTCGAAAGGGTATTTCACTCCTTTGATTTCCTGATACGTTTCGTGTCCTTTGCCCGCCACCAGCACCACATCGCCGGGCTGCGCCAGCCGGCAAGCCGTGCGTATGGCTTCGCGCCGATCGACTACGGCCAGCACCTTCTTGCGGTCGGCCTCATCCATGCCGGCTGCCATCTCTTCGATGATGGCTTCGGGCGGCTCCGAGCGCGGGTTGTCGCTGGTGAGGATGACCTGCTGACTGAAGCGCGCCGCAATGGCCCCCATGCGGGGTCGCTTGGCGCGGTCGCGGTCGCCGCCGGCACCGGCCACGGTGATCACCCTGCCGGAAGGGCTGATCTCCCGTGCCGCCTGAA
>WFYJ01000191.1 GCA_015490175.1 Saprospiraceae bacterium
GTCAAAAACTGCAGCCTTCGGCCGCAGATTCACGCAGTTTGCACGCAGTTTTTGGTTGAAAGTTTAGGGTTTAAAGTTTAGAGTTTTTCTTGTTGATTATCAGTTTTTTGTCAAATCCTCGGTTCTTCGGTTCCTCGATTGCTCAATCAAAAATATCCATCGTCCATCGTCCATTGACCATTGACTGAAACAGCAAGCTCATGATTGCATACATCAAGGGGCATATCACTTTCAAGAGTCCGACGCGGATCATCGTGGAGACGGGCGGCGTGGGATACGAGCTGATGGTGAGCCTGCATACCTACGCCCAGGTCGAAAAGCTGGAGACGGTCAAGATACTGGTGCACGAGGTGATTCGTGAAGACAGCCACACGCTCTATGGCTTTGCCACCGACGAGGAACGACGCCTGTTTGCCATGCTCATCGGCGTGTCGGGTGTGGGGCCGGCCACGGCTCAGTTGCTGCTGTCGTCCATGACACCCGACGAGGTGCGGGCGGCCATCCTCGGCGAGCACGATCAGGCCTTCAGCAAGGTGAAGGGCATAGGCCCCAAGACGGCGCGGCGCCTCATTCTCGAGCTCAAGGACAAGGTGGCCAAAGCGGGCGGTCCGGCCCCGGCGGCGCTGCCCGCTACTGCCATGGCTGACCATACGCTGCGTCAGGAAGCCTTGGCGGCGCTGCTGGCGCTGCAAATTCCGCGCGCGCAGGCACAGAAAGCTCTGAACAAGGCACTCAGGGAAAAGCCCGACGTGGACAGCGTGGAAGGGCTCATCAAGCTTGCGCTGAGACAGTTGGGATGAATGATTTTTTGAGAGGGAGCGAAGGAGTGATGGAGTGAGGGAGTGCAGGCAAGTTTGACCGATTCGACCGATTCCACCGATTCGACCCTCAAACCGGCGGGAAGTGCAGTCTCAACCTTTGGGACTGCTGACAAAAACGGCGATCGTCCAAAAGCCGTACTGCAAGGCGCTGCCTGCATTTCCTTTCAGGCCGGACTTTTGCTTTGTTAAATTCGCGCCTGTTTGCAGCGCGTGCTGCATGCAATCGTTTGAGGACATCATCCGTTGAAGTGTGGCAATGGAATGGCCGGTCATTTTTTGCCGGCAGGCCGGGCGTTTTTTCCCGAAAGGGAAGCCATCAGATTGTAATCCCGAAAGCCCGGTGCGGGCTCGCAACAAGCGACAGGAACTTATGAGGCGAATACCGTTACTTGCAGGCAGTCTCTTCTGCGTGGCATTGATGATCAACTGGTTGGCGCCGCTCGTGGCCGGATCGAAGGAAGGGCTGCCCGTGTGGCGCCCTGTCGCGGATCCGCTTGCGATGCCGGCCGACACCATCCCCGACGAGGCGCCACAACAACCCATCGAGCTGCCCGACCCGTCTGTCGTGAAGAAGGAGGTGGAATACGATCCCGAGACGGGGCAGTACATCTTCACCGAAAAGATCGGCGAGGACTACTTCCGACCGCCGACCTTCATGGATTTCAACGAGTACATGGAGTATCGGGCGCGGCAGCAGGAGCAGCAGGTCTGGCGCGAGCTGTCGGGCCTCAGTGCCGGCACGCGCAGCCGCTCGGGCCGTCCCGATCCCATCGCCAAGGTCGATCTGGAAGACAACCTCGTCGATCGCCTTTTTGGCGGCACCACCGTCGATATCCGGCCGCAGGGCAACATTGACCTGACCTTCGGCGTGGACTACCAGAACGTGCAGAACCCCGTGTGGACGCTGCGCCAGCAGCGCCAGGGCGGCTTCGATTTCGACATGGCCATCCAGATGAACGTGCAGGGCCAGATCGGCGAGAAGCTGAAGCTGAGCACCAACTACAACACGCAGGCCACCTTCGACTTCGACAACCAGATGAAGCTGGACTACAGCTCGGATGCCTTCAGCGAAGACGACATCATCAAGAAGATCGAGGCCGGTAACGTGAGCCTGCCGCTGCGCGGTCAGCTCATCCAGGGCAGCCAGAGCCTGTTTGGCCTGAAGACCGAGCTGCAGTTCGGGCGCCTGCGCCTGACAGCCGTGGCTTCGCAGCAAAAGTCGGAGCGCGAAGAGATCACCATTCAGGGGGGCAGCCAGTTTCAGGAGTTCGAGGTGCGCGCCGACCAGTACGACGAGAACCGCCATTTCTTCCTGACGCACTACAACCGCGAGCACTTCGAGGAGGCGCTCGCAGAGCTGCCCCAGGTCAAGACGCTGTTCCGCATCGAAAACATCCAGGTGTGGGTGACCAACGACCGGAACGAGACGGTGGACATCCGCGACATCGTGGCCATTGCCGATCTGGGCGAGCCCGAGCGCATGACCAACACCAACCCCGCCTACCAGGCACCGCCCGTGCCGCGCTTTCGCGACCTCAATGGCGACCCCTTGCCCGACAACTATGCCAACGACATCTACGCCGACCTGCTGGCCGACCCGCGCAACAAGTACATTGACCGGGCGACCAACGTGCTTCAGTCGGCACCTTTCAACTTCCAGCAGGGGCGCGACTTCGAGAAGGTGACGGCGCGCAAGCTGTCGCCCACCGAGTACACCTACCATCCCGAGCTGGGTTTCATCTCGCTCAACATCAACCTGCAGCCCGATCAGGTGCTGGCCGTGGCTTTCCAGTATTCGTACAAGGATTCGGTGTATCAGGTGGGGCAGTTTGCCGAGGACGTGCCCGCCACTTCCGACTCTGTCAACCAGAACGTGCTGTTCGTCAAGATGCTCAAGAGCTCGACGCAGCCCGTTGAATTGCCCACCTGGGATCTGATGATGAAAAACATCTATAGCATCGGCGCCTTCCAGGTGAGTCCCGAAGATTTCCGCCTCGACATCTACTACGAGGATCCGGGTGGCGGTCAGAAGCGCTTTCTGCCCGAGACCAACCTGGCGGGCATTCCGCTGTTGCAGGTGTTCAACCTCGACCAGCTCAACACGCTCAACGACCCGCAACCCGACGGCGTGTTCGACTTCGTGCCGGGCCTGACCATCAACCCCAGCAACGGCCGCATCATGTTCCCGGTACTGGAACCGTTCGGCGATGCGCTGGCGCGCAAAATCACCGATCCGGTGCTGCGCCGCAAGTACGTCTATGACACGCTCTACTCGGCGCCGCTGGTGGTGGCGCAGGAGTTTGCCGAGTTCAACCGCTTTACGATCAAGGGCAGCTACAAGTCGAGCGTATCGCGCGAGATCTCGCTGGGAGCCTTCAACATCCCGCAGGGGTCGGTGCGCGTGACGGCCGGCGGCCAGGTGCTGCGCGAGAACATCGACTACGAGGTGGATTACAACCTGGGGCGGGTGCGCATCCTCAACGACGCCTACCTCAACTCGGGCCAGCCCATCCGCGTGTCGTTCGAAGACAACACGCTCTTCGGCTTCCAGACCAAGACGATGCTGGGCTTGCGCGCCGACTATCAGCTCAACAAGCACCTGACGCTGGGCGGCACCTATCTGCATCTGTTCGAGCGCCCCTATACGCAGAAAGTCAACGTGGGCGACGACCCCATCAACAACCGCATTTTCGGCTTCGACATCAACTACAGCGATGAGGCGCCCTGGCTGACGCGTGCCATCGACGCCTTGCCGCTCATTCAGACCAGGGAGCCTTCGCAGGTTTCGTTTTTTGCGGAAGCGGCCTTCCTCAAGCCGGGCTATGCGCGTGCCATCCAGGAGGGGGAAAAGGGCAACCGCCAGAGCGTGGTCTACATTGACGACTTCGAGGGGGCCATCAGCTCGTTCGACCTGCGTACACCCACCAACGCCTGGCAACTGGCCAGCGTGCCGCAAAACGACGCCCAGAACAACAACCCGCTCTTCCCCGAGGCCAATGCCGTGGACACCACGCTGTCCGGTGTCAACCGCGCCCTGCTCAACTGGTACCGCATTGATCCCAGCATTGCGCGCGGCGTGACCGACAACCCCTACGAGGTGTTGGTGCCCCAGACCGAGGTGTTTCCCAACTTCACACCTACCGACCTGCTGTCGGCCACGCTCTACACCTTCGACATGAGCTTCTACCCCGACGAGCGCGGGCCCTACAACTTTGACTTGCCGTCCACGCTGGGCGGCACGCCCTATTCGGCGGGCCTGCGCCCCGACGGCAAGCTGGCAGCCCCCGAAACGCGCTGGGGCGGCATCATGCGCGCCCTGACGACCAACGACTTCCAGCGCGCCAACATCGAATTTGTCGAGTTCTGGGTGCTCAGCCCTTTCCTCGCTGAGGACGGCACGGGGGCAGGCGCACCCAACGCCGAGGAGCGGCAGGGCACGCTCTACATCGAGCTGGGCAACATCTCGGAAGACATCCTGCGCGACTCGCGCAAGTTTTTCGAAAACGGCCTGCCCGGTCCCAACAACAGCGGCCGCAAGACGGCACGCACGGCCTGGGGCCGGGTGCCGCTCACCCAGCAGATCACCAACGCCTTCGACAACGACCCCGCCACGCGCGCCGCGCAAGACGTCGGCCTCGACGGCCTGGCCGACACCGACGAACAGCAGCACTTCCAGTGGTATATCGATGCGTTGCAGTCGGGTGGAGTGCTGGCGCAGGTAGTGGACTCCATCCGGCAGGACCCCTCCAACGACGACTTCAAGTACTTCCGCGATGCCGATTACGACAATGCCGGCGCGACGGTGCGCGAGCGCTACAAGCGCTTCAACGGCCTGGAAGGCAACTCGCAGCCGCCCACCACGGGCCAGTTCATCTCTTCTTCGACCAACTACCCCGACAACGAGGACCTCAACCGCGACAACAGCCTCAACGAGTCGGAATCGTACTTCCAGTACCGCATCCCCATCGAGTGGGACGGCGACCGCGGCATCAAGATGGAAGGCAACCCTTTCGTGACCGAAAAGGTAGTCAGCCCCGACGGCAAGCGCGTGTGGTACCGATTCAAGGTGCCGCTCGACCTGCCCGACGACCATCCCTTCTTCAGGCGCGTGGGCGGCATCCAGGACTTCCGCTCTATTCGCTTCATGCGCATGTACTTGCGCGACTTCAAGGCGCCCGTGACCTTCCGCTTTGCGCGCCTCGAGCTGGTGCGCAATCAGTGGCGCCGCTACCGCCAGCCTCTGGCCGAAACGGGCATCAGCGGGCCCCATGAGGAGAACGCCGCCACGCTGTTCGACGTCAACGCGCTCAACATCGAGGAAAACAGCAACAAGGAGCCGTTCGGCTATACGCTGCCGCCGGGCATCAGCCGCGAGCAGGCCATCGGGCTGCAACTCAATGCCCTGCAGAACGAACAGGCGATGGCCATGACCGTTTGCGATCTTGAAGATGGCGACGCCCGCGCCATTTACAAGATCATCAACCTCGACATGCGCCTCTACGAGCGCCTGCGCATGTTCGTACACGGCGAGGCGCGTCCCGAAGATCCCGACCTGAAGGACGGCGAGCTGACGGTGTTCATCCGCTTGGGTTCTGACTTTACGAAAAACTACTACGAATACGAGCTGCCCCTGAAGCTGTCGCGCGACTCCTTCGTGGCCCGCAACGACCCCGACTACCCGCGCGTGGTGTGGCCCCTTGAAAACGAGTTCGACTTTTCGCTTCAGCTTCTGAAAAACATCAAGCTGCAGCGCAATGCCGAGGGTTATCCCCTCAGCAAGGTGTATCCCCTCGAGGGAGCACCCGACCCCGAGCGCCCCGATGCACGCATCCGCATCAAGGGCAACCCCAACCTCGGACTGGTAAAAGGCGTCATGATCGGCATCCGCAACCCCAAAGACGACGGCCGCGACCACTGCGTGGAGGTATGGGTCAACGAGCTGCGGCTGGCCGGCCTGGAGCAGCGGGGCGGCATGGCGGCCCTGGCGCGCCTCGACATGCAGATGGCCGACCTGGGCAACCTCACCGTGGCCGGCAACATGAGCACCATAGGCTATGGCGCCCTCGACCAGCAGCTCTACGAGCGCAGCCGCGAAGACGTGGTCGAATACAGCATCGCTGCCGACCTGGAGCTGGGCAAGTTCCTGCCCAAAGAGTGGGGCGTGCAGGTGCCCTTCCTGGCGCAGGTGTCGCAGAGCATCCGCACGCCCCAGTACGATCCCTACGACCTCGACGTAGAGGTGTCGGAAAAAATAGCCGGCAAGGCGGGGGCCGAGCGCGACAGCATCCTCGACCTGTCGCGCGAGGTGACCTCTCTGCGCAGCATCAACTTCACCAACGTGCGCAAGGAGCGCACCAGCACCGAGCGCACGCCTCTGCCGTGGGACATCAGCAACTTCGGCCTGACGTACGTGTGGGAGGAAGCCGAGCGCCGCGACCCCTTCATCGAGTACGACCGCCTGCGGCGCCAGCGCGGCCTGGTGACCTACAACTACAGCCGCAAAGGCGGCTTCATCGAGCCGCTCAAAAAGCTGTCGGACAGCGAGTGGCTGGGCCTCATCACCAATTTCAACTTCAACCCACTGCCCAACTCGTTCGGCTTCCAGACCGAGCTGAACCGGCAGTTCCAGGAGACGAAATACCGTTTCGCCGGCAACAACCCATTTTACAACACTTTCTTCATCAAGCGCTTTACCTGGGATCGCAGCTACTCGCTCAATTGGGATCTGTCGAAAAACATCAAGCTGCGCTTCAATGCCGACAACCGCTCGGTGGTGGACGAGCTGCCCGAGTTCGATCCCGAGACCATGCTGCCCATCCCCGACGCTGTCAAGCGCGAATACCTGCTCGAGAACCTGCGCAACCTGGGGCGCCCCAAGCAATACCGACACTCCCTCACCCTCAACTACACGGCGCCACTCAAGCAGTTCCCTCTGCTCGAATGGGTGAATGCCACGGCCACCTACACGGCCAACTACCAGTGGGATGCGGCCAGCGAAACGCCTGGCGCGCGCGCCTTGGGCAACGTCATCCAGAACCGCCAGAAGCGCCAGGCCAACGTAGATCTCGACTTCGAGAAGCTCTACAACCGGTCGAAGTATCTCAAGGAAATCAACGCGCGGCCGCGTCGCGGCCGCAACCGCAGCGGTCGTACTGGCATGGGGCCCTCGCGCCGCCCCTCGGGCCGCGATGGCGCCGACGGCCGCCGTACCGACGAGGCCGAAAGCGGCCGCCAGCGCGACAAAAAGAAAAAAACGAGTGGGCCGAGCAAGATGGAGCGGGCCCTCATCCGGCCGCTGCTCTTTTTGCGCAAAGCGCGCCTGTCGTGGACCGAAGACTTCGCTACCGTCGTGCCCGGCTACATGCCCACCGCTCGCTTCTTCGGCATGAACCAGTTTCGCTCGCCGGGCTGGGATTTCATCTTTGGCCTGCAGCCCGACATCAGCCAGGAGAGCTACTACGGCCCCAACGACTGGCTGTACAACAACTGGACATGGATGAGCGGCGACCAACTGCTCAACCAGCAGGTCATCCAGAACTACGGCAACGAGGCTTCCGCCAAAATCACGCTCGAACCCATTCCCGACTTCCGCATTGACATCGATGCCACGCGCAGCTACTCGAAAAACCACACCGAGTTTTTCCGGCGCGACACCATCTTCCAGTCGCCCGACCAGCGCTATCAGCAGGAGTGGCGCCACCTCATCCCGCGCGACATCGGCTCTTTTTCGCTCACCTGGTCGGGATTGCCCACGCTCTTCAACGATGACATCATCGGCCTGTTCGAGCGCTTCGAAGACAACCGCGTGATCATCTCGCAGCGCTTGGGTACAGGCCAGCACCTCGACTCGCTGCAGCGCCTCGAAGGCTATACCAACGGTTTCGGGCGCTACCAGCAGAGCGTGCTGTTGCCGGCCTTCATCTCAGCATACACCGGTCTGGACCCGCAGACCATGGAGCTCGAGACCGACTACACGCGCGTGCTGTTTCGCGAGCTGCCCCGCCTCAACTGGCGCGTCACCTACAACGGCCTGGCCAGGCTGCCCGGCCTGCGCGACATCTTCCAGTCGGTCACCATCAACCACGCATACACCTCGCGCCTCAACGTCAACACCTTCGAGTCGGACCTGAACTACGACTTCAACAACCCCTTCAAGCGCAACCCCGTCACGCAAGACTTCTACGCCCGCTTCGAGGTGCCCAACGTCATCATCGACGAGCGCTTCTCGCCACTCATTGGCGTGGACATCCGCACCCGCGAGGGCATGTCGTTCAATCTCGACTTCAAGCGGGCGCGCACCCTGCAGATGAGCTTCGTAGATTACAGCCTCAACGAGTCGCGCTCGAAGGAGTACGTCATCGGCTTCGGCTATCGCATGAAAAACGTGGATCTGCCTTTCGGCAAAAAGAAGAAGCGGCCGTCCACCAACCAGAATAACCCCATCTTCGGCAACAACAATGCGCGCCGTGGAGCCGGCCAGGCCAAGGACCTCGACATCAGCTTCGACTTCTCTCTGCGCGACGACGTGACCATCCGCCATCAGCTCGACCAGGACATCCGCGAGCCGACGCGCGGCACCAACGCCCTGACGATCTCGCCGGCGGCAGAGTACCGGCTCAGCAGCCAGCTCTCGCTGCGCTTTTTTGTCGATTACCGGCGCACGGTGCCCAAGACGTCGCAAGGCTATCCCACCACCAACGTCAATGCCGGTGTGACGGTGCGCTTCACGCTGCAGTGAGCCGTGTGCGTGCGCACCGTCGCGCTCCCTACAAGGGGCGCCGCATGAGATCGGAACTGCTGTTTATACTCGACGCCATCCGGTTCGGGAATTTTTGACGAGGGTCAATTTTTTGAGATGGAGTGAGGAGAGATGGAGTGGGGGAGTGACCAGAGCGATGGAGTGAAGGTGTGAGGTGTGAGGAGAGAAGAGAGAGTGAGTGACCGATTGTGCAAACTGCGCGACGACTGCGTCTGAAAGCTACGGTTTCAATGGATGAAGAACCGAGGAAGCGAGGAACCGAGGATTGAGGCCACAGAAAAAACCTATAGCCTCGCGCAAAACCTGTTCCCGAAGTTTCGCATACACATCAAACTAACTTTTTATAATGCAAATCCATTTGATTATCTGTTTCATACATGTATAATGATTCCATAAAGTTTGATCTATCTCGTCGTTTATCGTATAGGCAGTAACGACAGACGTGATCTATGAATTGATCCAGGTTTTCGGCCGTGA
>WFYJ01000192.1 GCA_015490175.1 Saprospiraceae bacterium
CTACCTCAAGAACCATCCCGAGCCCGAAGAGATCGAGTACTACCTTTGCGGTCCGCCCCTCATGCTGCAGGCCGTACTCAAGATGCTCGACGAGCTGGGCGTACCCGAAGAAAACATCGCTTTCGACGACTTCGGAAGCTGATCCAATCAGAAATCCTTTTGCATCCTGTCGGAGAGACCGTGGCCGCTGTGTCGCGGTCTCTTTGTTTTGGCAAAAAGGGGCGGAATCGGTGAAACCGGTGGAATCGGTGGAATCGGTGGATACCCGAAACGAAGTGGTTTGGGAAAACCGGTTGTGCGGGTTGAGTTGAGGGTTGAGCGTGTAGCGTTGAGCGTTCGGCACCCCTTGTGCGAAATTCGTGCGTTCGGTCACTCCTTCGCTCAGTCGCTCCTTCACTCCATCTCAAATTCCCAAACCGGATTGCGTTGGGTATAAATCAGTGCATGCGCTATGGAGCGCTGGGAAACTGGACGACCTGTCGGATTTACAGCGCCGGCTAATGAAGTTGCGTGCAGAAGTATTTTGCATGGCGGTGGTCACGCGACAGGCAGTGACACAGTTGAGCGGGGCCTTGGCCCCACGTTTGAGACCGCCGATCATGCACTTGGCCGCACGACCGGCGCCTGTTGAGACAAGCGCCGCCCCTCGGGGCGGCGCTTGATGTTTGTTTTGTTTTTGCTTGAAAAGTCCGGGAACAGTATGTTGTGCAACCCCAATCGCCGGAGGTGTATTGCAGTGCGCTCAGTCCTCGCTTCCCTCACCCATTTCCTCGGCCTGTTCCCGGGCAAACAGGTTGGTCTCTTCGTGCCGCTTGTAGTAAAAGTAGGTTTCTATCTGCGAGCGGATGGCCAGATCGCTCTGGTCGCGCACGTACTGGTTGGACTGCTCGGCGTCGAGGATACGGGCCTTGACGTTGTCCTTGAGCTGCAATGCCATGACGTCCTTGATTTCGCGCACCAGCTTGCGGTCGAAGATGGGGAAGCAGGTTTCGATGCGGTAGTAGAGGTTGCGCACCATCCAGTCGGCCGAGGACAGGTAGAGTTTCTGGTGGCCGCCGTGGTGGAAGAGAAAGACGCGTGCGTGTTCGAGGAAGCGATCGACGATGCTGATGGCCCGGATATTTTCGCTGAGGCCCGGCACGCCCGGCACGAGCGAGCAGATGGACCGCGCGATGAGGTCTATGCGGACGCCCGCCTGACTGGCTTCGTACAGCTTTTCGATCATTCTGGGAGCCTGCAGGCTGTTGACCTTGATGAGCATGTAGGCCTTGCGGCCCTTTCGGGCTTGCTCGATTTCGAAGTCGATGAGCTCGATGAGGCGCGCGCGCAGGTTGAATTTGCCGACGAGCAAATGCTGGAAGGGCTGGGCGGGCGGCTGCACGGTCTCGAGGTAGGAAAAGATGCGGGCCACTTCGGAGGTAAGGCGCCTGTCGGCGGTGAACAGGCCGTAGTCGCAATAGATGCGGGCCGTGTCTTCGTGGAAATTGCCGGTGCTCAGGTAGGCGTAGAGGCGATGCGCTTGCCGCTCCTGCCGCATGATGAGCGCCAGCTTGCTGTGCACCTTCATGCCCGGAAACGAGTAGCGCACCTGCACGCCTGCTTTTTCGAGCTTTTCGCCCCAGCGCAGGTTGGCCTCCTCATCGAAGCGCGCCTTGACCTCGATGAAGGCGAAGACCTGCTTGCCGCGTCGCGCCGCCTCCATGAGGGCGTCCATGATGCGCGAGCGCCGCGCCACGCGGTACAGGATGATCTTGATGTGCGTGACAGCAGGATCGCGCGCTGCCTCCTCGAACATGCGCACCACGCTCTCGTAGCTGTGGTAGGGCACGTAGATGAGGTGGTCCCGTTCGGCCACCTTTCGGAAAAAATCATCGGCCTCTTCGAGCGAGCGGTAGGGAATGGGCGGCAGGGGCGGGTTTTTCAGGTGGGTCATCCCGAAATCGGGAAAGCTGAAGAAGTCGAAGTTGTTGTGGTAACGCCCTTCCACGAGCAGGTCCCAGCGCTCCAGCTCGAACTGCTCACAAAGGAACTCGAGCAGCTCCCCGGGCATGGAGCGGTCGTACACGAAGCGCGAGGCCGGGCCCACGTGGCGCTTGGCCAGGCTCGTCTTGATCTTTTCGATGAGGTCGCCCGAAAACTCGTCGTCGATGTACAGCTCGGCATCGCGAGTCAGCTTGATCGAGTAGGTGTCCGCGATTTCGTAGCCGGGAAACATCTTGCCCACGTTGTGGCGCACCACGTCGTCGAGCATGATGACGTCGTGCTGGCCCGAGAGTGAGGGCAGCACCAGGAAGCGCGGCAGGTGGTCCGACGGGATCTTCACGATGGCGTATTGGGTGGCGCCCGTCTCGCGGTCGCGCATGTCGAGCGTGAGGTACAGGGCCGCATTGTTGAGGAAGGGCCGCACCTTGTGTGCCACCAGCAACACCGGCTGCACGAAGGGAAGCATGTGATCGTTGAAGTAGTTCTCGACGAACTGGCGCTGCTCCTCGTTCAGGTCGAGCCGACGCAGCAGGTTGATGTTGTGGTTGGCCAGCTCGGGCACGATCTGGTGCTCGAAGATATAGCTGAACTCTTCCTGCTGCCGGTTGACGATCTGCAGGATCTGTTTCAACAGCTCCTTGGGGTCGTAATCCAGCGCTCGCTTGGTCTTCTTGCCTACGCGCAGCAGGTTGCGGTGCTGTGCCACCCGCACGCGGAAAAACTCGTCCAGGTTGTTCGAATAGATAGCCAGAAACTTGATGCGCTCGAGCAGGGGCACAGCCGGGTCTTTGGCCTCCTGCAGCACGCGGTAGTTGAACGAGAGCCAACTGATGTCGCGGTGGATGTAAGGGTAGTCGGGAGCAGCCATACGCGGGCGGATCAGGATTGCGGGAATCGGATGCGGCGGAGGCGTTATTTGCCCCGGCATGTCGGCAAAGCTAACAATACGGCGCCACATGCCTTTCGGCAAATGCCTTTCGGCAAACGCCGTTTGGCGGAAGCCTGCAGACGATTTGGGCTCTGGGAGCGACGGCTTGTGGCCTCTACACCAGGTGGCGCCACAGCAGCCGGACGGCCACGAGAAAAATAAGGACGGCGGTGATGCCGCGAATGGCGGCCGGCGAGGCCTTGTGGATGGTAAAGCGCGTGCCCGCCATGCCGCCGGCAAGGACGGCCAGCACCAGCCAAAGCGTAAGCGCGGCCTCGAATTGGAAATCGGGATTGAGCACCTGGCCGACCAGACCGGCTGCGCTGTTCAGAAGGATGAACAGCGAAGTGGTGGCTGCGATGCGGCGCGGCCCATCCCAGCCGGTGAGGTGCAATACCGGCGACAGGAAAATGCCGCCCCCGATGCCCACCAGTCCCGACAGCAGGCCGATACCTGCACCGATCAGCGGCGACGACCAGCGGGGCAGGGTGGGGGCAGCCTGCAGCTCGCCCCGGCGCAGCCGCCAGGCCATCAGTACCGCAGCAAGGAGCAGGGCACTGCCCAGCAAGAGGTAGAAGGTGCGCGCATGGAGGGGCCGCATGCCGCCGATGAACGCCATCGGCACGCTCGTCAGCACGAGCGGCAGGGCGCGCCCCCACGGCACCAGCCCGTTGCGGTGATACGTCAGCGTGCTCTGCGACACCACGGCAATGTTGCACAGCAGCGCCGTGCTGCGGATGGCCGTATAAGGCAGTTCGTACAGGGCCAGTACCGCCAGATAGCTGCTGCCCCCGCCAAATCCGGCCGAGGAGTAAATCAGCGCGATGAGGAAAAAGAACAGGATCAGCTCGGGCCAGGGCATGGGATGCGTCTTTTGCGGTCGCAAAATAACTTCTGACTGACAGATGAACAGCAATCGGCAGCACATCGCCGTTTTCGATCGAATGAAGGGCTTCAGCCGGGTGGATGACTGGCTTCTCCTGTACACCTGTTTGGACAGGCGCGGTGGGCCCTCCCCTCAAACGAGCGAGGGCCGTCAGTTGGTGGCCTACGGGGAAGGACATGCCTTCTGCACTTGGCTTTATGGAATGTCAGATGTTTCCTTGCAACGTTCAATGTGGCTAATGAACCAGCATTCGCAGAGTGCTCGTGGCCCCCTCCTCGTGGGATATCTGCCAGAAGTACATGCCCGACGACAGTCCCTCAACAGGCAGTTCGAGTCTGTTGCGGCCCGGCAGGCAGTGATAGGACAGATGGAGCAGGCGCTGCCCCCACATATCGTACAAGCCAAGTTGGATCCAGCCGCCGGCATCCAAGTCCACCTGCAGGTAGGCTGTTTCGTGGGCTGGATTGGGGAACAACTGCGCCTGAAAAGGTCGGGTATCCACCGTCGAAGTGGCTACCAGCGTGCTGATCTCCAGGTGCAGGCGTCGGATGCCCTTTCGGAAAAGCTGAACGTCTTCCAACTTGAGAAGTGCTCCGTCCACGCAATCTACCATGCCGATGGCCAGGTAATCGTCATCCAGAGAAGTCAGTTGATACATTAAATTGGTGGAACAAAGAGAATTGTCCATCGAGTCGGGCAGGCGGCGGATATAGAGATCGGCCAGTAACGAATCTACGGGGCAGTTTTCATTTTCGAAAACAGCCCCTTCTTCCAACCAAAAGGTGCCTTCGATATGCGGGCCATCGGCATCAGTGAAAGCCACCAGATCGCTCCAGCGGTGATAACCACCCCAGGTACCCCAATCGTCACCAGAGCCATTGTTGCCAATACCCGGGGTACCATCTCCCGGATTTCGGGCCTGGCTGTCCAGGCGGTGGTTGAAGAAAGCGGGAAGCCAGGTGTCTGCGCGGAAATGGGCCTCTTCGTAATCGGTATTGTCGTAGGCAATTTGCTCGTCAGGATGATTGCCGTGGTACCAGTGATCTATGGATGAGGTGTTCAGGTTGTGGTATCGCTCACTCCAGAAAATTTGCACTCCCATGCCCAGCGAATCGGCCATGCAATAATTCTCTACCACTTCGGCATCCCAGGCCATGGCTTCATTGGCATCCCTCTTCCCATGCCAGGTGCGCAACAGCGGCCAATCGCGTGTCGGTGAGCAATTGTCTATGAGGTTCCATAGCTGATAAAAGCGCACGGGAAGATCCTCCCGGTTGCGCAAATTGGTGGGAAAGTTCTGAGCACGGGTGCCGAAGAGAATAGCGGCATTCACTGTGCCCGGTCCTTCGAAGCCGTTGCTATGAATAGCTGCCGAAGCATAATGGGCCGGATAGGACTTCGCCAGGGCTGTGGTCCCTGCAGCGCCCATGCTGTGCCCATTCAGGTTGATGCGTGCGGGATCTACATTGAAGTGCTTGATCAACCACTCGTCTATCCAGATGTAGCGGCGCTGGGTGTAGTTGATGACGGTATCGGTGGTGGTGGATAAATCCAATTGGGTAAAAGGATCCCAGTTTTTTCGCCAACCAAAATGCCAGGTATTGCTGTGCAAGGAAGGCGCTTCCACACGCCAGCCGACGACATCGTCGTTGTGGGCCACCAGAATACCCTCTTCGGGATCGATGTCGATGATTCGGCGCTTGCCCGGTACCGACTGTTGCGCATCTCCCTGGCCGCCGTGCAGCCAGACCGTCAATGGCACCGGATGAGAATTGTCAAAATCATCAGGCACACACGCAATGAAAAACGAGGGCATGCCATTCTTTGCGGCATTGGCCATGACCGGAAAATCCGGGCGGCTCTCCCAGTAGTTTTGTCGGCCATCGGCCCAGAGCACATACGCCTGGCAAGTGTAATTGGCATTGGAAGGTGAGGGCATACTGGCCTGAAGATGACATTCCACCGGATCATTAACGGGGTCATAGCTGAAGGGCACGGCATCGTCCGTGATGTTGATACCCTGCTGTACAAGCGAATCGCCCCATGCCGTCACGGCAAAAAACAAAGATCCGGACTGATGGGGAGTGAATACAAAAAGGCCCTCATTGGGGGCCACCTCATAAGTGCCATCCATCCCGTCGGGAATGTGGTAGTTTATGGTCTCGTCTATCTGTTCCCGCAAGGCGGCGGGTAGATATTCCAGATAAAAAGGCCGGCCCACCAAAACGGCCTCTCCGACCTGGGAAAAGGGTTCTGGAGCGGCATAGATCCCGAAAGTCTCGGGCAAAGGTTGTTGCCCCAACTCCCAGACCACCCATACCTGCCCGTCGGCATACCAGGCGCGAACGTTGGTCTGGGCCCGGGCAGTGAGTACAGCCCAGGATAGCAGAAAAGGGTAGAGAAAACGCATGAGCTGTGGTTTGAAGGTGAAAAAAAGCTGCTTTGAAAGGCCCCTTGGATGCTTTTTGTGCACAATGGTTTAGCGCCATGCCGATTAGCGCCATGCCGACCCGCTGGGGCTTATTACGGGCGAGCTGCGCAGGAGCATTTGCAATTCCTTCTCATCGGCGCAGAAATCGCTCTTCATGGCGTGGCTACTGTGTACCCAACAGTTGCCACACCAGCTTGCGTACCGGTGGATGCGAAAAGTAATTCAAGTGATGGGCTGCCAGTACGTGACGGCTCACCTGTTTCCAACCTGCGGGCAGCGCTTCGATGGCGTCGAGACGGACGGCCATGTCGTTGGGCGCGTCTCGGAAAAACAGCCGGCTGCCCAGGGCGGCGAGCTTGTCTGCGAGGGAGGCCGCATCGGGGTCGTTTTTGCGGAAAGCGTCGAAATCGCCGGCTACGATGTGGTAGGGCACACCCGGGTCGGGATTGTGGTGCAGCGCATCGAGCAGGGGGCTGCGCTCGGGATGCATCTGCTCGAGGGTGCGGGTGAGCTGGCGGCTGCGGTTGAGCAGGGCGGCGAGGGTTGCGGCGGCAGGGAAGCCCCAGCCCGAATTGACGGCAAAGGCCAGCAGCCACTGTGCGATGTCGCGCCAGGCCGTGACGCGTGCCAGGTCGCTGCCGCCATTGGGCGTGCCGGCCATGATGAGCCGGCGCACCATGCGATGGCCGCCGAGGTTTTCCACGAACCAGCGACTCACCAGGCCGCCCATGCTGTGCGCCACGATGGTCAGGCGGGGCGGACCGTCGGTCGTCAGGCCGGCGGCGCGCAACTGCTCGCGCAGGATGGCCGCCGTTTCCTCGATGGGCGTGTGCAGGTTTTCGTAATCGAAGGTGAGGATGAGGTCGCAGGCGCCCCGTTCGAGCAGTGGCGCAGTGGCTTCGGCGAGATGGCGGGTGTCGCCGATGATGCCGTGCACCAGCAAGAGGATGCGTTTGGCGGAAGCCACGGCCTGCACCAGTCCGGCATCCGTGCGCTCGATGTGTGCGCTCTCGTACACCACGCGGCGCAGGCGATGCGTGGTGCCCAGGCCGCTCACTTTCAGGAAAAAGAGGCGGATGGCGCCGCCCAGGCTGCGCCCCCGGGTCTGCGGCTCGGGCAGATGGTGCAGGAGGATGCGGGTGCGCGTGCCTTCCTCCACCTCGCCGAGGGGCAGCAAGTGCGTGCCGTCCCACGAAAGGCACAGCAGGTGCTCGTCGTCGGCGAGGGGATGGTCGAGTTCGAGCTCGAGCGGACGCTGTGTAAGGGTTTCCGTTCGGGTTGGAGTATCCAGCTCGAGCACGCAGGCCGGCCCGGCCAGGCTGCGCGCATTGCCGTCGAGGGCGAGCAGCTCGGCGCCTTCGCGACGGGCCAGCTCGTGGAGAAAGGCTTCGCTGCCGAGGGCCCGTGCGGGAGGCAGCGGCAACAGGCGGATGCCCGCGCGAAACTCGGGATGGGGCAGCACGCGCAAGGGGCTGCCGGCAGCCGAAAGGACGCGCCCATCCGCCGCGATACGGGTGCGGTGCAGGCGGATGCGCAGCAGGCTGGTCGTCCAGTCGAAGTCGGCAGTTGCCTCGGGCGGAGCAAAGCCGCCGATGAGGCGTGCGCCCGCGGTGCTGCGCGTGGTGCCATCTGCGCGGCGCCAGGTGACCGTTTCGCCCACGGGCAGGTGGTCCTGTGCCATTTCGAAATCGTCGAGGCGGTACGTCGAGGCCACCAGCTTGAACAGGTCGAGCGCGTGGTCGGCATCGCGTGGCAGGCGCAGCGTGTCGGCAAGGAAGGTGCGTCGTTGCCCGCCGTCGAGCCACATGTGGTCGCCCACGCGGAAGATGCCGAACCAGGGCGACAGATACCACACGGCCACGTGCAAGGGGCGCGTGCCGCGGTTCACCACCTGCAACTCGAACGGATATTCCGCCGAGGCCTCGTCGGCCACGTCCATCTGCACCTCATCGCCCCGGAAGGTGCCTGCCGGAGTGCGCAGCTCCCAGTCGAGGGTACCTTCCGGCAAACGGGTAGCACGGTTGTCCAAATCGAGCAGTCGGTGAAACTTGCCCACGCGTTCGAGGTACTGCAGGGCATCGTCGAAGATGCGGGCGTCGTCGTCGCCGAGCAGGGTGCGCAATACCAGCCCGTCGGCGCGGCGGCGCAACACCAGCCGGTCGGCGCGCAGCTCGGCTACGACGGTGGCTGCCTCGGGTTCGGCCGTCCATTCGAAGTGGACGGGTTGCCAGTGTGCGGCCCCTTGCTCGTAGCGGCGGCTGCCGGCCTCGTCGGCGTCGAGATACACGCCCATGGCCGGGCTGGGGGCGCTGAGGAGGCGCGCCTCCACCTGGCTGCCTTTCCATTCGTCGGGCAAAGGGGGCAGCATCGTCCGTTCGGCACCGGTGCGCAGGCCTTCCACTTGCACATGGCGGTTGTCGGGGCCCTCGAGGTCGAAAACAGGCCGGTGATCGGGAAAGGTGGCGATGCCGTGGATGGCGCCGGCGCCGGCCCACCAGTGGCCGTCCTCGAACCAGACCGTGACGCGTCGGGCCTCGCGGGTGGTTTTTCCCGAAAGGGCTGCCACATACGGATTGAAAAAACCCGAGGTGTCGAGCTGGGGGTGCTGCTCACTGGTCAGCCCCATCATGAGCTGGCGCGTGCGCTGGTAGAGGGCGGCATAGCTGGCGTCGGGGCCGAGCTGCTCCCACGCCAACAACAGGTGGGTCGAGAAATGGCCGCGGTCGGTCGTCAGCTCGAAGGCTTTTTCGCGGCGGCGGCAGGCGGCCAGCAGCACGTGTTTGCCTTCCGGCAAATGCAGCCCTTGCCCTTGCGGAAAAGTGCGGGCAAACCAGCCATCGAGGAAGCTGTCCCACGGCCGCGGCTCCTGGCGCGACCCGGTCTGCCGCACCGCACCGAGCCGCAACTCGGCGGCCGTGTCGCGCGTGCCCGAGCCGGAGTGACAGCAGTCGAGGATGGCCACCACGTGGGCGCCATTTGCCGAAAGGCGACTCAAGAGCACGGCCAGTTCTTTGTCGCTCAGGTCGAAGCCGTTGGCGGTGCGGCTGTCGTAACAGACCAGGCTCTCGTGATAGCCGTCGGGCACCAGCATCTCGAATGGGGCGGCGGTGCGCTCGCGGGCGCCATGACCCGTGTAGAAAAACAACACCGTGTCGTCCTTGCCCGCTTGCATGAGGTGGCTTTCGCCAAAAGCGTCGATCACCTGCGCGCGCGTGGCTGCACTGTTGGTCAATACCAGCGGCACGTAGTCGTCGAATCGGGTGGAGTAGTGCGTTCGGATAAAGGCGTCCATGGCCTCCACGTCGGCAATACAGCCGCGCAAAGGTGCCACGCCTGAGTCGGGGTGATACTGATTGATGCCAACGAAGAGTGCAAACAGGCGGGCCATGGTTCGTCAGGTGATGGAGTGAAGGAGTGAATGAGTGAGGAGAGAAGAGAAGAGAGAGGCAGTGACCAATTGTGCAGACTGTGCGACGACTGCGTCTTTCTGCGGCCGAAGACTGCGGTTTCAATGACTGAGCAATCGAGGAACCGAGGGTTTGATTCAAATAGTTGGTTATCAGTTACAAAATCCAGTTGTTGCGTCAATTTTCGGCCTTTCAGCGTATCTGCCTGACCGGCGGCACATGAGAGATCCCATCGACAACCTGGACGCGCTCCATCGCTCTGTCGCCCCTTCACTTCCGCTTGAATTGCCACAGGGGTTCATTCATCGAAGCTTTCGTCGCCTGTGAGGTGATCGCGGAATTTCAGAATGTGCGGGATGAGCTGCTCGGGGCGGTTGGCAAATCGAAACACTACTTGGTCCAGCAGGCCGTTCATCATGTTGGGATCCTTGATGTCGAGGCCCAGGTCCTGCATGATGCAAAAGCCCAGGAAGAGGTCTCTTTCCAGCTCGCACAGGGCCAGTACCCATGCGTTGTAGCGCTCGTCGTAGTAGGCCACCAGCCGCCGCATGGGATGGGCGCCCGGCCATACTTCGAGCATGACGGGTTGCTCGAGGTAGTGTTTGGAATGCAGACCGAAAAGGTTGCCTTCGAAGAAAGGGTTGTAGAGCAACCGGCCGGGGATGCCCTTTTCGCGCAACATGGCCTCCAAGTGGCGCAGGCGCTTCAGCGCGATTTGCAGCGGGTCGTATTCTGGGCCAAACTGGTCCCAGGGGCGCCATACGCCCGTGCCGAAGTCGTAGAACTCGATCTGCCCGGTGCGCAGCTTGTAGTCGAAGCGGGGATTGCCGGGGATGACGTAGCCGGGATACAGCCACGAGAAGCCGTTTTCGAGGCCATAGGCCAGCTCGAGCAGCAGCGTGTAATAGCCCAGGCTGTAGCGCTTGTAGTCGGGATCGTAGATGGCCACGATACTGGCCAGGCTCGTCTCGCCCAGATGGAAGCAACTGTAGGCAACCATGCGCTCGCCCTCGTACACCCGGCATTCCATAGTGTTGAAGATGTTGCGGTCGCGCTCGTCGAGCAGATACATGCTCAGCGAGAGCGAAAGCCGCCCCTTGAAGTCGCGCGCGTAGCGGTTGAAGAGCAGCTCGTGCTCGGGCGTCAGCTCGAAAGGGCGGTATTCCACCCGAAAGCGCCTGCCGTTGCGGCGCATCAGCCGCCGGTTGCTGCCTCGGAAGGTGTAATCGCGCAGGCGCGTACGCGTCCAGATGGTGGAAAACAGACGCGAATTGAAGAAGTTGAACTTGCAGGTGTACATGGCCTGGCCCATGGGATGCCAGCCCGTGGCCAGGTACTTGTCCAGCGTTTCTGGTGCGATGGTTGTGGGGTAATGTTTCTGGGTAAACATCCGTTATGGTGCTTTGACGCGACGTTCGGCAGCCTGTAAGGAGTCGGTTTACTATCTTCCGGACGAATAAAGATAGCGAAAAGAAAATTTGATGCCAGATGAAATACAGCCTTGTTACCCTTTTGGTCGTCCTCACAACCGTTGCGCTGTGTGCACAGGAGCGCAGCAGCATGCCCGAGCCGTTCACTGAGGCCTCGGTGCAGATGCATCGCGACATGGCAAAGCGCTTTGCACGGCTCCAATACCGGTTCGAGCAGGCCTTCGCACAGGGCGACGACCAGACGCTTCAGGCTACCAAGCCGCTCATCCTGAACCTGACCGATCGCTGGCTCGAAGAAACGGCGCGCATGCGGCCCGTCCTCGAGCGCCGCATCAACGAAGTGGATGGACGTGCCCAACCTGCGGAAAAGAAAGCGCGCCTGCAGGCGCTCGCCAGCCTTGACCTGCAAGTCAACCGCCTCAAACAACTGCGCGATGGGTTTGCCGCATGGAATTATTCCACCAGACCGCAGCATCAGGCGCGCTCGAAAGCCAACCTCGTGTATTTGCGCGAGATGGGAGAGACGTTCGACAAGATCGTGGCGCTGGAAGCACGCGCGATGGCTACGGACCAGAATGCCGCACGGTCGGAAGGAGGCACGCGGATGCCGTGGGGCCAGTGAGTCGGTACGGACGCGCACGTTTGCCCGCAGGGCGGGGTGCTTCAGGAGTGCGAATGGGAAAAAAAGAAAAGGCGCTACCCGCGGGCAGCGCCTTTTTTGCAAAGGTGCCGAAGGTGGGATTCGAACCCACACGGCCTTTCGGCCACACGCCCCTGAAACGTGCGTGTCTACCAGTTCCACCACTTCGGCATTCTGGCATCTTCAGGTGGCGAATTGGTTTGGTACCGAAGGTGGGACTCGAACCCACACGTCCCGAAGGACACTGGATTTTGAGTCCAGCGCGTCTACCAATTCCGCCACTTCGGCTTGATTTTCATCCGAAACTTTCACCCGTTTGGCGAAAGCGACGCAAATTTATCCAAATGCGTTTCAAATATCCAAATGCCTTTCGGCAAAAAAAGTTGCGCGCATGCGCAAATCACAGGCGCTCAATGAGAAAAATTTTCTGGAAAATTTGCACCGAGATTCGAGCAAAATCAGGGAGGGCAGCACCTCTGGTGTTTCCACTTTTCTGGCCCGTTTCTCTCCCGGATAGCTCAACAGACGCACACCGTGCGTCTCGACCTCGCTCAAATCCTCGGTTCTTCGGTTCCTCGATTTCTTACTCATTGCAACCGCAACTTTCAGTCGCATAAGACGCAGCGCTGACGCAGTTTGCGCAGTTGGCCACTCCATCTCTCTTCTCTCCCTCTCAAAAATCGTCCATCGTCTATCGTCCATTGACCATCGTCCATATCCTGCACAAAGCTTCCTCAGAAGATCCGGAGGATGTCCAGTCCGATGACGTAGAGCATGAGCGAGGCCAGCAGGATGAAGCCGATCAGGGTGGCGTACTCGAGGAACTTGTCGCTGGGCTTGCGACCGGTGACCATTTCGTACATCAGGAACATGACGTGACCGCCGTCGAGCGCCGGCACGGGCAGCAGGTTGACAAAGCCGAGTACCAGCGACAGCAGGGCCGTCATGCGCCAGAAGCGTTCCCAGTTCCAGGTATCGCCAAACATCTTGCCGATGGAGATGAAGCTGCCCAGGTTGTCCTTGGCCTTCATCTTGCCCTGGAACATGAGCGCGAAGGCCTTGACCTGATCTTTGAGGAAGTTCCAGCCCTTGACCACGCCTGCCGGGATGGCCTCGGCCAGGGTGTACTCGCGTCGCTCGATGCGGAAATAGTGATCCCAGCCGTAATTGTACACACCGATAGCGCCTTCCTCAGGTACCGTGAGGCGCACCCTCAAAGTATCGCGCTCCTGCCGCACCAGCCCGATCGTCGTTTCCCGGCCCTTGCGGGCGAGGATGGCGCGACGGAAGTCGATGAAAAAGGGCGTGGCCAGGGTGTCCACGGCGATGATGTGGTCATCGACCTGGATGCCCGCCTCCTCGGCCGGGCTGCCGGGAATGACCTCGGCCACGTAGAAGGGCGTGCGCGGCATCATGATCCAGTACTGCCTGATCTCGCGGCTCGACAGCAGGGTAACCCATTTGGGATCGATGTCGATGCGTACCTGTTCACCGCCGCGGTCCACGACGATGTAGTCGGCCTCTTCCAGCACGATAGCCCGGATGAAGTCGGGCACGCTGAATTCGACAAAGGGCTGATCGCCCAGTTGGAGGATCTTGTCGCCGTCGCGCAAGCCCAGTTCCATGCCCACCGAATCGACGGCGATGCCCCACTTGAGCTGGCTGTTGGGCAGGTATTCTTCGCCCCATTGCCACAGGATCATGCCGAAGAGGAAAAAGCCGAGCAAGAAGTTGACCGTCACGCCGCCCAGCATGATGATCAGGCGCTGCCAGGCCGGCTTGGCCCGGAACTCCCATGGCTGGGGCGGCTCCTTGAGCTGCTCCATGTCGAGGCTCTCGTCCACCATGCCGGCAATCTTGACATAGCCACCCAGTGGCAGCCAGCCGATGCCGTATTCCGTCTCGCCGATTTGCTTCTTGAAAAGCGAAAATCCCGGATTGAAAAACAGGTAAAACTTCTCGACTCGTGTGCCAAACAGTTTGGCGGGAATGAAGTGCCCCAGTTCGTGCAGCACCACCAGGATGGACAGGCTCAAAACCAACTGTCCGGCCATAATCAGAATTGCCATAAACGCGTGTCGTTTTTTCAAGGGGAAAAGAGAGCCCCTCTCGCTCGAGGGGCAAAAGTAGGTTATTTCAGGCGGTCTCGGCATGAATTTCGGCACAGGGTGCGCACCGGGCGACGAGCGGGGCAGGCAAGCGGATTTTGCGCAAGCGCACATTTGCAATGGCAGCGGGCCTGCCATACCTTCGCCGGCATGATTTTGTTCTACGTGCCCGAGGTGTCCGGCGAGCTGGTCGTCTTTCCCGAGGAGGAGGCCCGCCACTGTGTGCAGGTGCTGCGCCGTGGCGTGGGCGATGAGGTCGTATGGACGGACGGCAAGGGGCGGTTTTTCCGCGGGCGGCTGGTGGAGACCGGCAAGAAGCGGGCCCTCGCAAGGGTGGAGCAGCAATGGGCCGACCCCCTGATGCGGCCGTTCAGCCTGCACGTGGCCATTGCGCCCACCAAAAACATTGATCGTTATGAGTGGTTCCTCGAAAAAGCCACCGAAATCGGCATCGAGGCTGTGACGCCGATCATCTGCCAGCGTTCCGAGCGCAAGAGGGTGCGGCTCGACCGGCTGGAGCGGGTACTGGTGGCGGCCATGAAACAGTCGTTTCGAGGAGTCCTGCCCCGCCTCCACGAGCCGGTCCGTTTCGATGCATTCGTGCGGCAGCATTTGCCGGAAGGCGCCCAGCGCATGATTGCCACCTGCCAGCCCCTGCCCGAGCGCCATCTGCTGGACGCCTGGACGCCCGGCACGGATCTGGTGGTGCTTATCGGGCCTGAAGGAGACTTTTCGCCGGAAGAGCAGGAGCTGGCCCATGCGGCGGGCTTCGGACCGGTACAGCTTGGTCGGGCGCGCCTGCGCACCGAGACGGCCGGCGTACTGACTGCGGCGGCCGTGGCGTTGAATGGACGCCAGCCGCGGGGAGACGAGGTGATGGAGTGATGCAGAGACGGAGCGAAAGATGGCGAGTGTGCGAGTAGCTTGTGCCAAATTCACCGGTTAACCGCTTGCACCCATTTCACTCGGTTCCTCGATTGTTCAATCAAAAATGACCATCCGTCAAAAATTCCCGAACCAAATTGCGTTGAGTTTATACCCTGACCTCTGCTGCCACGTTTTTTCAAATCACCTTGAAGGGCGCATGTAAACCCGACAACTGATCCCACCATGAAGCACACGCACAAAAGACTCGTCGGACTGATCCTGCTGTTGGCCCTGGCCACGAGCTCGTTCCGGCCGGTGCCGACCATGAAGCTGGCCCTGCTCAAGTATCGCGGCGGCGGCGACTGGTACGCCAATCCCACCTCGCTGACCAACCTGGCTCGCTTTTGCAACGAGCACCTGGGCACCAACTTCGATCCCAACTACGCGACGGTAGAGTCGGGCAGTGCCGAGATATTCAACTATCCGTTCGTGCACGCCACGGGGCACGGCAACATCCTCTTTACCGAGCAGGAAGCCGCCAATATGCGGGCCTACCTGATCGGCGGTGGCTTCCTGCATATCGACGACAACTACGGCATGGATCCGTTCGTGCGGCCGGCCATGAAGCAGGTGTTTCCCGAGCTGGAATTCGTGGAGCTGCCCTTCGAGCACGAAATTTTCCACCAGAAGTTTGACTTTCCCAACGGCCTGCCCAAAATCCACGAACACGACGGCAAGCCGCCTCAGGCGTTCGGCCTCTTCTGGGAAGGGCGCCTGGTCTGCCTCTACACTTACGAATGCGACCTGGGCGACGGCTGGGAAGATCCCGACGTGCACAAAGACCCGCCCGAGCTGCGCCGAAAGGCCCTCGAGATGGGGGCCAACATCGTGCAGTATGTGTTTACTCATTGAGCACGCAAGGGTAGCCCCGATCAAAATTTCCTGGCCTGCTGTTGTTTGGGATGGAGTGAGGAGTGATGGAGTGATGGAGTGAGGAGCGCCAAGCGTTACATATAGCACGCTGATTTTCCATGAGTTGTGAAAAAAACAACCCTGAACGCTCAACCCTGAACTCTGAACCATTTTGCTCCGGCTCATTTTCGGGATGTGCGATCATTTATTCAAGGACACCACCTGCTTTCGCAAAAAAGAACCCGCTGACCGGCGGCAAATGCCCGTCAGCGGGAAAAGAAGCGTTGCAAGCCGATAAGCCGGATTCTGTCGGGCCCCGAAGGGCCGTCCTGCCATTTATCCAGGTCCGCCCTCGCGAACGGACTCTATCTGCCTACCCCCTTCGACAAGGCTCGTGGCCTTACCGGGCGCGCAACCCGGCTGCCGCTGCCTCGGCGCGCTGCCGAAGTCTCCGACAATCGAAGTGTACATGGCATTTCAACCCACGAGGTTTGTCCGCGCCGGCGGTTGCCCGTCGGCGCCGTGCGCTCTTACCGCACGTTTTCACCCTTGCCCTTACCCCGAGGGGCAGTGGGCGGTATGGTTTCTGTGACACTTTCTGTGCGCCGGCCCTTGCGAGCCGACGCCCCACCCGTTAGGTGGCGTGGTGCGCTACGTTGTCCGGACTTTCCTCGTCCCGGCACGAGGCCGGTCCGCGGCAGGATGGCTTGCAACGCCATGTTTTGCGGACACCCTTGCAGCTTTCGCAAAGGTCTTTTTTTAACAATAAATTCACCAGCAAGGTTGACACCCAGGGCCATGTCAGAGCATTAGAGCATCGCTTTTCCACAAAAAATCTGCCACTCATTTGCCGGCAAGGGCTTCGGCCTCGTGCTCGTTGAGCCAACGGATGCAGGCCACGTCCTCCTCGTCTTCGCTGATACCGGTGCTGAACCACGCATCGAGGATTTCTCTGGCCACCTGCTCGCTGGTCAGGCGCAGGCTCATGCACAGTACGTTGGCGTCGTTCCAGAGGCGGGCGCCGCGCGCCGTTTCGGCATCGGCACAGAGGGCGGCCCGGATGCCGCGTACCTTGTTGGCGGCAATGCTGATGCCCGTGCCCGTCCAGCAGAAGAGCACGGCCTGGTCGAACTCACCGCGCGCCACGCGCCGCGCCACGTCTATGCCCACCTCGGGCCAGGGGGCGCTGCCCGTCACAAGTGCACCAAAAGGCGTCACTTCGTGCCCGCGTTTTTTCAGCTCTTCGACCACCACATCGGTCAGGTGGGTGTGCATGTCGCTTCCTACAGCAATCTTCATGGCTCTGTTTTTTTCGGGGGCAAAGTTATACGCAACGCAATTCGATTCGGGAATTTTTGACGATAGTCAATGGTCAATGGACGATAGACGATAGACGATTTTCTGGGATGGAGAGAAGAGAGATGGAGTGTCCAACTGCGCAAACTGCGTCAGCGCTGCGTTTTCTGCGTCTGAAAAATCATTCAGTTACACAGAAAACCACTGAGCGCGCACTGATTTTCACAGAGTTGTAAAACCCAAACCCTGAACCCTGAACCCAGAACGCTCAACCCTCAACGAAGGGTAAAAACTGCGCTCATCTGCGGCCGAAGGCTGCGGTTGCAATGGATGAGGATTTGAGGAACCGAAGGACCGAGGATTTGACAAAAAACTGATAGTCAACAAGAAAAACTTTAAACCCTACACGCTTCACCTTTTGCATGCGGTTCAATTTCGGGATGCGTGATCATCTGTTCAAGGACACCACCCCCGATTCCACCGATTTCCCCGATTCCACCAGAATAATGTTCCAGCCCTACGCCAGCCATTGAGCCCACAGCTCCACCCAGTGCAGGGCTTGCCTTCCGGCAAAATCGGCGATCTGGTGGCGGCAACTGAAGCCCGGCGCGACGACCGTCGCCTCGGGTTCCTTGCGGATGGCGGGCAGCAGTACCTCTTCGGCTATTTTTAGCGACAGCTCGTAGTGCCCCTTCTCATAGCCGAAGCTGCCGGCCATGCCGCAACAGCCGCTCGGAATTTCCTCCACCTCGGCGCCGGGCAGGGCCTGCAGCAGCGCGACGGTGTCGGCGGTGGACCAGAGGGCTTTCTGGTGGCAATGGCCGTGCACGAGCATACGGCCTGCGTGGCGGCCCTCCTTCCATCGGGGCGCCACCTCGCCCCTGCGCAGCTGCTCGGCCAGCCAGGCGTCGAGGAAGTGGACGCCCTGCTTCAGCTTTTGCGCGAGCGCGACATCAGGCAGCAGGTCGGCCAGGTCGTCGGTGAAGGCCGAGGCGCAGCTCGGTTCGAGGACGAGCACCGGCACACCTTTTTCCAGCCAGGGGCGCAGGTGTTCGACAGTGCGTTGGCCCGCGGCTACGGCCTTGCGCAGGTGTCCGTGTGAGATGCGGGGCCGCTGACAGCACCCCCTGGCCACCACTTCGACCTCATAACCCAGCTTTTGCAGCACGCGCGCCGCCGCCCGCCCCAGGTGACTGTCGTGGCACTGCGTCCAGGTATCGGCAAAGAGCACCACCTTTTTGCCGGAAGGCGCCCGATCAGGGGCAGTCATGCTTCTGAAGGGCTTCGAAGTGTAGGGCGGCAGCACCCGCCGGCGGTCGAAGCCGGCCAGTCGCTCCAACGCGTAGCGGAAAGGTGCGCTGCGTTGCACGACATTGACGAAGGGTGCCAGCGGCCCCGCCAGGCGGCGCGCCACGGCCGCGCTCATGTCAATGAAGCGCTCGCCGAGCGGCATGCCCTTGCGGTCGAAACGCAGTTGCATCACCTCGCTCTTGAGGCGCGCCATATCGACGTTGCTGGGGCATTCGGTCTTGCAGGCCTTGCAGCTCAGGCACAGGTCGAGCACTTCGGCCACGCCCTCGCCCGCGAGGTCTTCGGGCAGGCGCCCGCCCATGGCGAGGCGCAGGGCGTTGGCGCGGCCGCGCGTGCTGTGGGCTTCGTCGCGCGTGGCGCGAAACGAGGGACACATGGTGCCGCCCCGCATTTGCCGACAGGCGCCCACGCCCGTACACATGTGCACGGCCGCAGCGAAGTTGCCTTCGCGATAGCGGTACCAGCTCTGCGGCGGGGGCTGCTCGCGCCAGTCGGGCCCGTAGCGCAGGTTTTCGGTCATGGGCGGCGCATCGACGATCTTGCCCGGATTGAGCAGATGGTCGGGATCGAACAGGTGTTTGATTTGCCGAAAGGCGTCGTAAATCTTCGGGCCGTAAAAGCGCGGCAGGTGCGGGCTGCGCACCAGACCGTCGCCGTGCTCGCTGCTCCACGAGCCGCCGTAGTGCACCACCCGCTCGAACACCTCCTCGCTGATGCGCCGGAAGCGCTCGATGTCGTCCCGCTTCCGCAAATCGAGCCAGGGCCGCACGTGGATGACGCCCACGCTGGCATGCGCATAGGCCGTGGCCTCCACGCCGTGCTTTGCGCAAATGGCCAGCACGTCGCTGATGTAGTCGGGCAGCACCTCCACGGGCACGGCGGCGTCCTCGATGAAGGCGAGCGGGCGGCGGTCGCCCGGCCGGTTCATGATGAGGCCCAGGCCGTTCTTGCGCACGCTCCACACGTCGGCGATGTGGCGTGGGTCGGTGAGCACCGGAAAGGCATTGCCCAGCCCCAGCTTGCGCAAATGCCCGATCATGGCCCGGGCCCGGTTTTCGGCTTCGGCCGGCTCGTCGCTCTGAAACTCGACCACCTGCACGGCTGCCGGATCGCCCTGCACGAAGTGGCACTGCGCCGCCGTGATGCGGTTGTTGCGGGCCGTGTGCAGTACGGTGCGGTCGAGCAGCTCGATGGCGCTGGGCCCGAAGTCGTCCATGTGCTGCACGGCGGCGAGTGCCTCGCGCAGGTCGTCGAAATGTACGACCACCAGCAGGCTGTGGCGCGGCACCGGCTCGAGGCGCACCGTCGCTTCGAGGATGATGCCGAGGGTGCCTTCGCTTCCGCAAATGAGGTGGCTGAGGTTCCAGTCGGCGCCGGCGGGAAAGGCGTCGAGCGCGTAGCCGCCCACGCGGCGCAGCGTCTTCGGATAGCGCCGTCGGATCTCCTCCTGCAGCGGCTCCACGATCTGGCGGAAGCCGGCATACAGGGTTGCCTCGCGGTCGCCCTGTAGCTCCTTTTGCCGCCAGGCTTCGGGCGACAGCGCATGGAACTCGTGTATGGTGCCGTCGGCCAGGGCCACCCGCAGGGCGACGAGGTGCTCGCTGGTGCGGCCGTAGCGGATGGATCGGGTGCCCGAGCTGTTGTTGGCGATCATGCCGCCGAAAGTGCAGCGGCTCGTGGTGGCCGGGTCGGGTGCGAAGTGCAGTCGGTAGGGGGCCGCTTCGAGGTTGAGCTGGTCGCGCACCACGCCGGGCTGCACGCGCGCCGTACGCGCCTGCGGGTCGAGGGCCAGCGTGCGGTTCATGTACCTGGTGAAGTCGAGCACGAGCCCGCGCGCCACCGTCTGGCCGGCCAGACTGGTGGCCGCCCCGCGCGCCAGCACGGGCACGCCATAGGCGCGCGCCAGCTCGAGCGCCGCCACGACGTCGGCTTCGTGCTTCGGGGTCGCCACGGCCACGGGCATCATCTCATAGACGCTGGCATCGGTGGCATAGAGGCCGCGCGTCATCGCATCGGCCCACACGTCGCCCTCCAGACGGCGGCGCAACGCTTCGACAAAGGCATTCATGTGCTCGGATTTTGCGGGCACAATATCGAAACTCGGCACGATCCGGATCGGGAATTTTGAGACGGAGCGATGGAGTGCAGGAGTGAGCGAGTGAGGAGTGAAAAGCGAGGGAGTGACCGATTGTGCAAACTGCGCGACGACTGCGATTTCAGGAGGGGACAGTTGCAAACCCTCAACCCTACACCCTCAACCCTCAACGACAGGTAAAAACTGCGCGTCAAGCTGCGCTTTCTGCGGCCGAAGGCTGCGGTTTCAATGAGTGAGGAACCGAGGATTTCAGCAAATGCCCCATATCTTCACAAATCTGTGAAAATCTGAGCATTAAACATTAAACATTAAACATTAAACTCTACACCCTCAACCCTCAACCCTCAACCATTGCCACAGGATTTCCCAAACCACTTTGATGCGGGAATACACCAGGTGTCGGTCAGGTGGACACCGGGGCATCTGCGGCCTGCATGGCGGTCTTCACGCGCCGGTGCAGCTCGGGCAAGAGGGCGGCACCTTCGTCGCGGGGCACGAGCCGCGTGATGAAGTAAAACATGTACATGGTGGCCAACCAGCAGGTGAAGTAATGGACATTGGCCATGTGCTTTTTCATGTGGATCATGATCCAGGAAAAGTGCTCCCAGGTGTCGAAGCAGGAAGCGCAGTCGCGGTCGATGCCGGTACAGCAGCGGCGCACCGTTTCGAAATCGGCATTGTAGGCCCTGAAGTGGCGGTTGTAGGGTTGGCCGTTTTTGAGGCGCTCGGCATTGGGGGCGTAGTTGGTCGAGAGGTTGGTGCACACCTCGTAGCCCCACTGCTGGTCGAAGAGGCGCCCGCTGGTGACCACCTGGTTGAACCAGGCCGTGGTGAGGATGCGGTCGGGATAGCGGTCAATGAGGCGGTCAATCACCTCGCGCACGCGCTCGAACCCCTGCCGGTAGTCGAGTGCCCCACCCTTGCCGGCCAGGTCGGAGTAGTAGTTGAACAGGACGCGGTTGCCGTTGTCGATACAGCGCGCCACGACCTCCTCGACCTCGTGGGCCAGGCCCGGCGCTACGGTGTAGTACCAGAAGGCGCGCTCGTCGTTGCGGTAGTTGTCGAGGGCTTTGCGGAAGACGTCCACTTTGCCGCTGCCGCGCAACTGGCGGTCGGTGTCGGCATTGCCCCAGAGCGAGATGCCGATGGGCAGCTCCTCGAAGCCCTCGAAGGGAATCCTGCGCAGGCCGTTGGTGGCCACGCTCAGCCGGAAGTGGGCGTACAGCTTTTCCAGACGATGCAGCACGAGGCTGGGCTCGCCACCCACGATGGTGACGAAGTTGGTGCCGCGCGCCCGCTCGCGCTCGATCCAGCGGTCGAGTGCCGCCTCGGCCTCGGCCGTGTGGAAGCGATCCATGCCCTCCTCGAAGTAGTAGCAGCCCGTGCAGCGCAGGTTGCAGCGATGCGTAATGTCGAGCGAGACCGAACGGATGGGGCCGGCCGCGCGGATGCGCTGCCACAGGCGGCCCAGGAACGGATCCTCAAGATATGTGCGCAGGCTCCCACTCATCGGGTGATCGATTGCAACATGGACTCGATGGCTCCCGGTGTGCTCACGATCTTCATGAACGTGCCCATCGACAGGTCCGGGAATGACAGCGCGATGCGGAAGCGGCCGTGCAGCATGTACACCTTGTTGCCGTACACCAGCATCTCGTAGGGCAAAAAGGCCGTATGGCGCGGCGTGTTGAAGTCAATTTTGGGCATGAAGTAGCCCTCGCCATCGGGGCCGCGCAGGCCGATGCCGTAGAGCTTGAGCTGCTTGTCGGGCAGCGCCACACTGTACACCCTGACCACGTTGGGCACGCCGCGCGCCAGCTTTTGATCAATATGGCGCACGGCCTCGTCGTAGCTGCCGAAGCGGGCCAGCTCGACATTGTCCTCGAAATAGGGCATGCCGAACATGTAGTGGTAGTGCTCCAGATCGGAAGCGCTCAGGCCGTCTTCGGAGCCGAAGGTCTGACCGCCGCCTCGCCCCAGCGGGTTGAGCGCACGGGCCAGCTTGCCCGACAGGCGGTCGTACAGGGCGGCCACCTTGCCGTAGTCTTTCTGGAAATAGGCTCGCCCCCAGTACTCGGGATTGGTGTAGGAAATGACAGTTTCGTTGCCTTCACGCGTCAGGGCCACGCGCAGCGCCAGCGCAAAGCCGCGCAGCCCGCCCGTGCTGCGCACGGCCTGCTTCAGCTCGGGCGAAGTGATGGCGATGAGCCAGCGGTTCGGGTCTTCCACGGGCCGGTACTCGCCCACCACTTCGATGCCGTTGGCCTGCAGCGCTTCTTTCACCTTCGGGCGCAGGGCATCGACGCCGGCCGAAGTGCGCGCGCCGATGACGTAAGGGCGAATCTGGGCCTGCACGGCCATGCCGACACACAACAGCAGGCCGACACACAGGGCGCGAAAGGCAACGCGTTTCATGATCCGGGTTTTTTTTTACAAAAAATTCAGCGACAGCCGGTCGTCTTCAGCTGGCTCAGCTCAGGTCCATGGCTTCCTCGACCAGCTCGATGATGTCTTTTACCTTGAGTTTGTCCTCGTTGCCGGTCGTCTTGACGGCATCGGAATACATGGTGTAGTCTTTCGGGCAGGCCACTACGAAGACATTGACGCCCGGGATCTCGAGGGCTTCTTCGATGCGCTGCTCGCTGGGACGCTTCTCCAGTTTCGAGTCGTCCATCCAGATACGGCCGCCGCCGGCGCCGCAGCAGAATGAGTTGTCGCGGCAGCGCCGCATCTCGTGAAACTGCACGCCCACGGCCTCGAGCAGCTTGCGCGGCGCGTCAAACTCGCCGTTGTAGCGACCCAGATAGCACGGATCGTGATAGGTGGCCGTGTAGTGCGACAGTTTTTTCTTCAGTTGGATCTTGCCTTCCTCTATGAGGCGCACCAACAGCGTGGTGTAGTGCTGCACCTTGTAGCTGGCCCCGAACTCCGGATACTCGAAGCGCAGCGCGTTGAGCGAGTGCGGATCGGTGGTGAAGATTTCGCGGAACTCGGCCGACTCGAGGGCGGCGATGTTGTCTTCCACCAGCATCTCGAACAGGCCCTCTTCGCCGATGCGGCGCACGTCGTTGCCCGAGTTTTTCTCTGCCTCGTACAGAATGCCGAAATCCACACCGGCATGGTGCAGGATGCGCGCCACCTTGCGCGTCATTTCCTGCACGTTGGGCGAAAACGAGGCGTAGTCGCCCACAAACCACAGATATTCGACCGGCTCCTTGCGCGCGTCCTTGACCTTGAAGTCCAGCTCTTTGGTCCACTTGGCGCGGGCGCGCTCCGACTGGCCGAACGAGTTGCCGTAATCGCCGATATTGGCCAGGGCGTCTTGCAGGCTGTCTTCCATCTCGCCCTCATCCACGAGGGCGCGCCGCAGGTTGACGATGCTGGTCAGGTGCTCGATGCCGACGGGACAGGCCTCGACGCAGGCCATGCAGGTGGTGCACGACCACAGCGTCTCGGCGCGGATCACTTCGCCGGCGGGCGCCTTCTTGTCTTTCAGGCCGTTGCCGTTGCGCAGCACCTGCTCGAACAGCTCGGGCGGCCCGATGGTGTCGTCGGCCCAGGTGCGCAGGTCGAGGATGAGGTCGCGCGGCGAGAGGGGCGCGCCCGAGGCGCGGGCCGGGCAGGCCACGTGGCAGCGCCCGCACTTGGTACAGGCGTCGAAGTCGAGCAGCTCCTTCCAGGTGAAGTCCTCGATCTTGACGTAGCCCATGCCTTCCTTCATCTTCTCCTCGCTCACGCGCGGCAGGCGACGCGCCGCCAGCTCATCGCGAAACATGAGGTTGGCAAAGTCAATGACCATGTGCATGGCCTTCGAAAACGGCATGTAGGCCAGGAAGCCCAGCACGATGATGCCGTGGAACCACCACACCGCCATGTGGATGGTATCCACGGGCAGGCCGTCCATGAGCGAAGCCAGGGCATAGCCCACCGGCGACCACCGCTCGAACTCGGGCATGCCGTCGGCCTGGATGCGGGCCGCCTCGATGAGAAAGCCCGTGACGCCGATGAGCAGCAGCAACCAGAGAAAGATCTTGTCGTCGGTCAGGTAGGGTTTGCGATCGTATTTGTCGGGCGGCAGGTCGGGCCGCGTGTAGTCGAGCTGGGGCGGGTGCTTGGCGCGCCGCACCATCATCATGACCAGACCGATGAGGAACAGCAAGCCGAACACGTCCAGCGTCAGGCTGAACCACTTGTAGAAGGTGCCCTGCAGCAGCCGATAGCCGAATACGGGCTCGAGAAAATCGTGGTCGAAGGCAACGGTCACGGTACCGAGGAACAGCACCACGAACCCCCAGAAGATAAGCCAGTGCGCAAAGCCGGCATAGGCATCGCGCTTGAAGACGGTGGCGTTGGTGGCCATCAGGCGCAGGGCCTTGAGGAAGCGCTGGCCCAGCCGGTTGAAGCGGCCTGCATCGCGCCCGCGCCGGTACTTGCGCACCCGCATCCAGAACCCGTACAGCACAAAGGCCGTGGTGCCCAGTCCGACGACGTAGAACACCACTTGCATCCACAGGGGGAAATTGCGAAAGACTTCTCTGGTCACTTCCATGATTTCTGTCGTTTTGTTTTGACTACATCAGGCAGCGCGGCGGCGCCGGTACGGGCGGCATTTGCCGAAAGGCAGACAGACGACTCGCCCGCTGCGGGCATCCTGCCTTTGCGGCAAATGCCTTGCTGCCCGCCTTACAGCTTTTCGGTCAGTGCCGGCACCACGTCGAACAGGTCTTCGGCCACGCCGTAGTGGGCGTACTCGAAGATGGGCGCCTTGGGATCGCTGTTGATGGCGATGATGGTTTCGGAATCCTTCATGCCCTCGATGTGCTCGGGCGCCCCGCTGATGCCGAGGGCGATGTAGAGTTTGGGCTTGACCTTGAGGCCCGATTTGCCCACCTGGCGGCTCTTGGGCAGCCACTTGGCATCGACGATGGGACGCGATGCCGCCACCACACCGCCCAGTTTTTGCGCAAGCGCCTCGGCCATCTCGATGTTTTCTTCGCTCTGGATGCCGCGCCCCACACTGACGATGACGTCGGCCTTGGTGATGTCCACGTCGCCGCCCTCGGGTTCGACGAGCTCCTTGAAGGTCACCTGCAAGGCATCGAGACCCTCGAGGCTGACCTCTTCCACGGCCGGGCTGCCCTCGGCGCGCCCTGCATCGGCGGGGGCCACGCCGGCCAACATGGCCACGATGGCGCTGTCGCCATTGACCGCCGACTCGGCCATGATCTTGCCGCCGTAAAGCTGGCTGGTCACCGTGATCCGGCCGCCGTCGGCCTGTACGTCAGTGGCATAGGCCAATACCGGTACGTCAAGCGCCGTGCCCACGCCGCTGGCCAGGTCCATGCCCTGCGACGAGTAGCTGACCAGCACCAGGCCGGGCAGGCGCCCCTGCAGCATCTGCGTGACGGCCTTGCACCAGGCCTGCGGGTTGAACTGCTCCAAGGCCGGATGATCGGCATAGATCACCTTGTCGGCTGCACCCAATTGAGCAGCCAGGTCTTTGTGGCCGTGGCCGCCGAGCAGGGCAATCACCTCGCCGCCGTCGCCGGCCAGCGCGCGCGCCTTGCCCAACAGCTCGAAAGTCGTTTCGGCCAGTTGGCCTTTCATATGTTCTGCTACGACAAAAACTTTCATTTTCAGTCAATTTTGATTTTTTTCACTCAGGCTTTCGCCAAAAAACGAGGCACGGGGTTGCACCCATCCGGATCGAGCGCCTCAGAGTTTGCTCTTGATGATCTCCGCGAGTTTGGCGGCCACTTCTTCGGGCGAGCCTTCGATCATTTCGGCTCCGCCTTTCGACTCGGGCTTGAACAGGCGCACCACCTCAGAGCCGGCCGTCACGTCCACGCTGCCGGCGTCCATTTCTTCGAGCTCGGTGCCGCGCATGGCCCGTCGCACCTTCGCTACGGGCACGTAGCGGGGCGTCTGTCGGGCTGCCTGGATGCCGAACACGGCGGGGGGCTGCACTTCGAGCTTGGCCACTATGCCGCCGCCGAATTCCTTGACCACCTCGACGCCGCCGCCGCTCTGTTGCACCTCCGTGACCACACTGATGTGCGGCACGCCCAGATAATGCGCGAGGATGACGCCGGTCTGGCCGTCGCGTTCGTCCACGGCCTGCACGCCGATGAAGACCATGTTCCAGTCGAGCTGGCCGATGACGTTGGCCAAGGCGCGCGCGTGGGCGTGGCTGTTGTCGGCCACCTCGCCCGTGATCTTGATGACGCGGTCGGCGCCCTTGGCGGCAGCCGTGTACAGCGCCTTGTCCACGTCCTCGCCATCAATGGCGACGGCGATGACCTGCCCGCCGTGCGCTTCCTTGAAGCAGAGCGCCTCTTCGAGGGCGTGATCGTCAAATTCGTTGATCTTGTACTTGAGCCATTCTCTGTCGAGATCCTTGCCGCTCGCGGCGATCTCGAGCTCCTCGACCAGGTCGGGTACCTGCTTGATAGGGACGACAATGTTCATATCGGTTCAGATTTTGATTTGATTTTCGAAAAACGGAGGCCCTTCCTTCGCCCTCACACGACCAGCTCTTCGAGCGCCAGTTCCTTGCGTATCTGTGCCAGGTCGTGCGGTTCGGGCTGGAAGGGGAAATCGCGATACGACTCGCTGGGCCGGTAGCTGCCGTAGGGCCGCGTGCATCCGGGTTCGCCGTTGGCACCGGGGCAGCCGTCGGTCATGAAGGGCACGCCGCGGTCGAGGTGGCGCAGCACCTGATTGATGCGGGCCGAATGCACCTCGAGGCCCGTGAGGTTGCCTTCGTCGTCGAAGTGCAGGTTGCGTGGGTCGAGCTCGTACTGCTCGATGAGGTGCTTGACGAGCTGGATGCGGCGCCAGCGCCGGATGGGCGATTTGGGATGGTCGGCCATGCGCGAGTCGGGCTCGGGGTTGAAGCAGAACAGATAGGCCAGGATCTGCTTCTCCTTCAGCTCGTAGAACAGCTCGCACAGGTCCTTGTCGGTTTCGCCCAGCCCCACCACGCAATGGACGTTGACCTTCCAGGGGCCGTAGATCTCGCGCGACCAATTGATGACGTCCCAGTAGTTTTTCCACTTCAGGCCGCCTTTGGGCACGTTGGTGCGCGTGTCGAAGAACACCTTTTCGGTTACGGCATCGAGCCCCACGCCGATCATGTCGGCGCCGAGGTTTTTGAGCGTCTGCAGGCGCTCGCGGTTGAGCGTGGGCGGCGCCACGAGCAGCGACAGGGGCGTACGCACGCGGCTGCAGATCTTTTCGGTGATCTCACAGGTGTCGCGATAGGCCGAGCCGTGCGTCACCATCGAGATGCACAGGCGCGTCATTTTGTCTTCGTAGCGCACCAGCCGCTCGATGACTTCATCGGTCTCGAACAGGGGCCAGTCCACGCGGATGAAAGACTTGTCTTCGTACGTGCCCGGACGGTTGCGCGCCAGGCCGCAATAGCCGCAGTCCGACAGGCAGCCCTCCTCGTAGTTGAGCAAGAGGTTGATGCCGCCGAAGTCGAACTCGCGGGCAAAACGCCCCGACTGCAGGCGCAACACCATGGCACTGGCTGCCGAGAGGCGCACCCAGCGCGGGCTGATGCGCTTTTCTTCTACCGGCTGTACGGTGGGCAAAGGATACTGCATGGTCAATTCATTTTGTTGTCTGGTTTCGATATGCCCAAATCAAAGTGGCTTGGGAAATCCTGTTGCATTGGTTGAGGGTGTAGCGTTTAGCGGTTAGCGTTTAGAGTTTAAAGTTTTTCTTTTTGAATATCAGTTTTTTGTAAAACACCCGGTTCTTCGGTTCCTCAAAACCTCAAAACTTCATTCACCAAAAGGTCATCTCAACATCGCTGGCTCTGGGGCGCGTGTTCCCGTATCCGGGACAGGATCCGACCCTGTCGGAATCTCAACAAGCCGGCGTAGCCGGGCACCTGTTCCCGTATCCGGGACAGGATCCGACCTGTCGGGATCAACAGCCGCGCAGCGGTTTCAACCTTGCTCAAATCCTCGATTATTCGATTCCTCAGCCAAAAACCGCAGTTGTCGCGCAGTTTGCACAATCGGTCACTCCCGCTCTCCCCTCCCTCCATCTCTCTTCTCTCCATCTCAGCATCGTCTATCGTCAAAAATTCCCAGACCGGATTGTGTTGAGTAAAAAGCTACGCCGGCGGCGGCGATGCTACTTGCGCGCCCGCAGGCCCGCTCGTTCGTAGCAGCCACCCTGGTAGTGGTAGTGCACC
>WFYJ01000193.1 GCA_015490175.1 Saprospiraceae bacterium
CACATGCCCTGGTTCTCTTTGACAAGCACGGCTCAGGCAGGGAAAGCAAAAGCAGGGAGATCATCGAGCAAAAAGTAGAAGAAGACTTGGCAAGATCGGGATGGGCCCGGACAAAGGTCCGCGCCATCGTTATAGATCCCGAGCTCGAAAACTGGATATGGATCAGAAACCAGCACCTTGCAAGAGCACTCTCTTGGAGGGATGAGACCACCCTTTACCATTGGCTGCAACGACAAAAGGCGATTCCAAAGGGAGCCACCAAACCGACGCCCCCCAAAGAATGGATGATCAAGGCCTTGAAACAGAGAAACCGATCGCACTCGGCGGCCATTTTCAATCAAATCGCACAAAGGGTATCGTTGAGAGGGGCTTTGCATGCGTGCCATGACCAATCTTTTCACGACCTGGTCTTCACCCTTCGCCAGTGGTTTCCGCCATCCTTGCAGGCAGCCAGGTAGCTCAACGAACACCAACGGCCGCTGCATCGCGATGCTCGATACAGCGGCCGTTCGTTTTTTGCGGAAGCGGGAAAAAGCATCAGGCGCCCTTGCGCTTGCGCTTCTTCTTGCCTTTCATCTTCGAGGCGTACTGCAAGGCCTTGTAGGCATTGACGATGCCGCCCGTGCGGCACAGCTCGGTCATGGGCACGGTCTCTTCGCTGCCGGGCCTGGTGACCATGAAGCTGACCTTGTCCACCGAATTGAGGATGGCCTCTTTCACCTGCTCGGCCGTCAGCTCGGGATAGTAGCTGCGGATGAGGGCCGCCACACCGGCCACGTTGGGAGAGGCCATGCTCGTGCCGCTGTGGGCCACATAGCCGTTGTTGATGGTGGTCGAATAGATGTCCACGCCGGGTGCAAAGACATCCACGCTTTCCTTGCCGTAGTTCGAGAACGAAGCGGGCAGCGACTCGTCGGCGATGGGGCCCGAGGCGCCCACCTCGATCCAGGCTTTGGCCCGTTTGGGACCGAAGAGGCCTTTCTTTTCGTACACGGGCGTGGGATAATGTCCGTTGTCGGGGTTGTCGTTGTCCTGGCCGTTGTTGCCGGCGGCGTGTACGAGCAGCACGTCGTGCTTCTGGGCATACTTGACGGCCTCGTCCACTGCGGCCTTGTCCCAGCTATAGCCCTTGCCGAAGCTCATGTTGATGACCGAGGCGCCGTTGTCCACGGCGTAGCGGATGGCGTTGGCCACGTCCTTGTCGCGCTCGTCGCCGTCGGGCACGGCGCGGATGGTCATGATGCGCACGTTGTCGGCCACGCCGAGGATGCCGAGATCGTTGTGGCGGTTGGCACCGACGATGCCTGCCACGTGGGTGCCGTGGTCGGCATCGGGACCTTCATAGTGGTTGTTGCCGTAGTAGCGCTCCGAGGAATCGAAGTAGTTGTCGCCGACGATGGAGCGGGGGTCGAACTCGGGATTGTAGTGGTATTTGTACTGGCTTTCGAAGTACTTGTAAGCTTCTTCGAGCTGGTCGAGCAGCTCGGCCACGGTGGCGCCCTGTGCGAACACATTGCCGAGGATGGCCTTGATGCGCACGAAGTCCTGGTCGTCGGTCTCGAAGTTGTCCACGTCTTCTTGCGTGATGTCGGCCGGGTCCTTGCCGATGGCTTCGACGAAACGCTTGAGCGCATCGAGCACGCCGCCGTAAATCATGACGTTCTGTTCGAGCTCCTGCCGCTTTTCCATGATCTCCTTTTCGAGCTTTTGCATCAGCTCGTACTCCTTGCGTTCTTTCTTCTTCAGCTTGGACGGATCGCTCACGTTGGCGAATTTCTTCTTGTAATACACCAGCAGGCGCGTGCCTTCGAGCTGGTCGGCGGCCACATCGCCGTCCTTGCCGCCGATGAAGTTCCAGCCGTGGATGTCGTCCACGTATCCGTTGCCGTCGTCGTCGATGCCGTTGCCGGGCACCTCGTCTTCATTGACCCACATGACGTCTTTGAGGTCTTCGTGATCGACCTCGACACCCGAGTCGATGATGGCCACGATGACGGGCTCGCCCTTCTTGTCGGCCAGCAGCTCTTTGTAGGCCTTTTCCACGCTCATGCCGGCAAACCCTTCCTCGGGGGCCCGCAAGTGCCAGTCTTTCGGCACGTCCTGAGCGTGCAGTGCCGGCGATGCCAGCAGCATCAGACCCAGGATCCAGTTTCTGATTGTTTTCACCATTTGATTTGACATTGATTGAAATTTTTTCAAAACGGGCGGCAAGATAATCTTTGCTCGCCGATCGGGCTGGTTGGATCGACCAGCATGTACCGCCCGGCAGACAAACGCCGTTTCTGCCTGCGAATTTTGTCTTGTTTGCCTTTCGGCAAAAATGACCCTGCCGCTACCGGCCATCATAGGCCACCTGAAGTACCTCATCGAACCACTCGACGAAGTGTACATTGAGGTTTTCCTTCAGGTAATCCGGCAGCTCGTCGAAGTCCTTTTTGTTGTCGGCAGGCAGAATGACGTCGGTCACGCCCACGCGCCGCGCGGCGATGATCTTCTCCTTGACTCCGCCGATGGGCAGCACCTTGCCCGTGAGCGTCAGCTCGCCCGTCATGGCCAGGCCGTCGCGCACGGCGCGCTCCGTAGCCAGCGAGTACAGGGCCAGCGCCATGGTGATGCCCGCCGAGGGGCCGTCCTTCGGGGTGGCCCCTGCCGGCACGTGCAAGTGCACGAAGTGGTTGGCCAGGTAGTCGTTGTCGGGTTCTTTCTTGTCGAGCAGGGCCCGCACGTAGCTGTACGCAATCTCCGCCGACTCCTGCATGACGGAGCCGAGCTGACCTGTCTGCTTGAAGCCCGGCGACTTGCTGCGCATACCAATGGCTTCGATGTAGAGCGTCGCGCCTCCGAAGGCCGTCCATGCCAGCCCCAGCACCACGCCCGGGCGCGGCTCCTTGTAGAGCTTTTCGGTGGTGTAGATGGGCTTGCCCAGCAGGTCTTCGACCATGTCGCGCGTGATGACGTGGGGCACCTTTTCGCCCAGAGCGGCCTTGAGGCTGATCTTGCGCACGATGCGGCGGATCTGCTTTTCGAGGTTGCGCACGCCGGCCTCGCGGGCGTAGTGCTCCACGATGTGTGCGATGGCCTCCTCGGCGATGGTCAGCTCGTCGGGCCGGAAGCCGTTGTCTTCGAGCTGGCGCGGCAACAGGTAGCGCCGGGCAATCTCCACCTTTTCCTGCAGGATGTAGCCCGACAGCCGAATGACGTCCATGCGGTCGAGCAGCGGCCCGGGAATGGTGTCGAGCTGGTTGGCCGTAGTGATGAACAGCACCTGCGACAGGTCGTACGGGATGTCGAGGTAGTGATCGAGGAAGTTGTGGTTCTGCTCCGGATCGAGCACCTCGAGCAGGGCCGAGGCCGGATCGCCGCGAAAGCTCGTGCCGATCTTGTCGATCTCGTCGAGCATGATTACGGGATTGGACGTGCCCACCCGCTTGAGGGCCTGGATGAGCTTGCCCGGCATGGCGCCGATGTAGGTGCGGCGGTGGCCCTTGATCTCGGCTTCGTCCACCATGCCGCCCACCGAAAAGCGGAAAAACTTGCGGCCCAGCGCCTCGGCGATCGACTTGCCCACCGAGGTCTTGCCCACCCCCGGCGGCCCCACCAGGCAAATGACCGTGCCCGAAACGGCGCCGCGCTTTACGATGATGCTGAGCATCTCGAGGATGCGCTCCTTGACGTCTTCGAGTCCGTAGTGGTCGCGGTCGAGAATTTCGCGGGCTTTCCGGATGTCCCTGTTATCGGCCGAAGTGATGCCCCACGGCAGCTCGGCAATGAGGTCGAGGTAGTTGCGCACCACGTGAAATTCGGGCGACTGGGCGTTGAGGATGCGCAGCTTGTCCATTTCCTCTTCCACCACCTTTTGCGCTTCCTCGGGCAGCTCTTTGCCTTCGAGCTTCTTCCGAATCTTCTCGATCTCGGTCTCGGCCTCGTCTTTTTCCATGCCCAGCTCGCGCTTGATGGCCTTGAGCTGCTCGCGCAGGAAGAATTCTTTCTGCTGCTTGTTGACGGCCTCGTCAATCTGTTTCTGGATCTTCTGCTTGAGGCGCGACAGCTCCAGCTCCTCGCGCAGCAGCTTGAGCAGCAGGCGCGCCCGGTCCTTGAGGTCGAAGGTCTCGAGCAACTCCTGCAGCGCTTCGGCCTCGGCACTGAGCAGGTTGCTGATCAGGTCCATGGTGGGGCCGGGCCGCTCCATGTCGAGCTGGCTCATGATGAGGGTCACCTGCTCCTTGAGCACCGGATTGAGCTTGAGCAGCTCCTTGATGTCGGCACTGATGGCCAGCATGTAGGCCTTGAGCTCCTGATCGGGTTTTTCCTCGGGATCGAAATGGTAGGATACTTCCCAGCGCACCGCGGGCTGCACCAGCAGCACGCGCTTGCGGATGATGCGGGCATAGGCCTGGCCCAGCACTTGCACCGTCTCGGGCCCCGTCTGGTTGACGCGATAGATCTGAAAGATGACGCCCACCTCGCGGTAGTCGTAGTCGGTCTGTCCCTGCTCGCCCTCCAGCTCCTCGGCCCACACGAGGCCCACGTAGCCGTTCTCCTGATCCATGACCTGGCGGATGGCATCGAGGAACTCTTTTCCCTGAAAGGTGATGGGCAAGGTCAGTCCGGGAAAGACGGGCCGCTGCAACAGCGGCAGGATGGTGAGCACCTTGGGAAAGGCCTTTCGGGCCACCTCGCGGGGCTGTCCGTCCTGTTGGTGCACCTCCGTGGTTTCTGTCAAGGGTTCTTCGGTTTTTTCGCTCATGGTTCGGTCTTTCATTCAACACTACCCAACAACAAATTCGGCGAAAAGGATCTTTTCGGGCTTCCGCCAGCACCGGATGCACCACGCAATCGCCCGTCGACTGGTCAGTACGCTCAGCGGGCCACCACGACGCGACGGCTCATCCTCCGCCCGTCCTGCTCCCATTCAAGCACATACATGCCTTCCGGCAAATGCCGCACATCAATTGCGAAGCCCTCGCCGGTGCTCCGGACGGGCGCCGCCACCGCTCTGCCCCAAACATCCAGCATGCGCACCCGCCCTGCAGCCGCCGGGCGGGGCCCACGTACACGGACCACTTCCCCGACCGGGTTGGGCCAGATCGTCCATTTTTCCGACGCCACTTCAGTGGTTGCCGTTGGCATGGAAAAATCATCTGTCTGGGCGGCATTGCGCGGCACGAAGTGATCGCCCGCTGCCGCCCACAGCACCGCCACAACGATCAGATTGTCGGCCGTCCAGTTGGGATCGGTGAGCGGCAACGAAGCCGTAAAGGAAAAAACCTCACCTGGCTGGGCCCCGTTTTCCGTAAGGACTTCTCCGAATATATCGTCGGTGATGGCCGTGCGCAGCAGCCGCTTGTGGACTGCCTCGCCGCTCTGGCCGGCCTGGGGCGCCAGATGTTCCTTCTCGACGAGGTAAAGGCCCAGGCGCCAGGTGCCCTGCACCTCGTGCAGCATTTCGGCCCTGGTATTGACGTGCAGCACCTCGTCTTCAATCCAGGCCTCCATGCCGAGTCCGGCCGGCGGAACCTGCTGGGCCATGACCGCGACCTGTTGGGCCACTTCCGTGCGTTTCTGGCCCATGTTGGAGCTGGTCACCTCCAGATCTGTTTCGTCGAGGTAGAAGATGGGCTGACTGAAGCCACCGAAATTGTCGGCAATGGCGCCCGAGGCGGGCGTCGCCAGCGAGCCGCTGTGATGAGCCGCCCAGATGACGGCCTTGTCGTCGTTGTCTTCGAGCAGCCAGTGGAAGAAGGTCCAGCCCCACGAGCCGCAGTTGGGGCACCAGTCGGCAGTGCGCTTGGTGATAAGCGGCCGGTATTGGGCGTCGATTTCCTGGGCAGGAAGCGTACCTCCCAGCAAAAAGGCAAGGAAGAGTGGTAGCAGATGTTTCATTCGGAATCGTTTTTTCTGGCTTTCGCCAAAATGGTGAAAAGTAATGAATGTTGCGTGCTTGCGATAGGGCCAAGGACCATGGACGATGGGTTGCGCAGGGTTCCGACAAGGCATGGTGGCCCCGTTGTGCCGATCCCACCCCGGGCTCAACCGATTGCATCATCGGCAGGTGCCAGCCACAGATGCCACACCTGCCGCGTCTTGGGACCGATCTTGAAACGTTCGTCGGCGCGCAGGCCCGCCACCCAGCAAATCCGGTCGGCACACAAGACCACAGGAACGCGCCGCTTCTCGCGCACCGGCAATTTCAGGTCAGTGAACAAATCTTGCAACTTCTTGCTGCGCCCGCCCATGCCCAGCGGACAAAACCGGTCGCCGGGCTGCCAGGGACGCACCACGAGGGGCCACTGCACCTTGTCGGCATCGAGCCATGCCTGCGCCGGATCGTCAGGAAAATCTTCCGGTGGCGCTTCCAACAGTTCGGCAACGAGGCGCCGCCCGTCGGGCAATGCCAGTGGCTCCTCGGACGAAGGCCATACGAGCGGGCCCCAGGTGTCTGTGCCTCGGGGCTGAAGATACAGCCGGCCCCGATCATGCCACACCACATGGGTGGCACTTGCAAAATGCGCGCCCGAACGCGTACAGGCCCATATTTCGGTTACCCGGGCACTGTGGAAGCCACGAGGCGCCAGCCACTCGCGCAGCAGGGCACGCCCGCCTTTGCGCCGGCGCAGCGCTTTCAGGTCGAGCGATTCCGTGTCGCCCTCCCGATCCACCAGCTCGGCGAGTTGTTCCTTCACTGCGGCCTCCCACAGTGCCACTGCGTCGCGCACGAATTCACTGTTGCGGCCGAAAGCCTGCCGCCATGAGGGGCGCAGGTCGTCGAGCCGGGGCAGCACGCGATGGCGCAGATAGTTGCGCTCGTAATCCGGCGAGGCATTGGATCGGTCTTCGCGCCATTCGTGGCCCTCGGCCCGCATCCAGGCCTCGAGCTCGGAGCGCGACAAGCCCAACAACGGCCGCACGACGCGGCCCCGACGCAGCGGAATGCCCTGCAAGCCACGCAAACCCGTGCCGCGCAGCAGATTGAGCAAGATCGTCTCGAAATTGTCGTCGAGCTGGTGAGCCGTGGCGATGAAGTCGAACCCTTCCTGGCGAGCCAGCTCTTCGAACCACGCGTAGCGCAACCGGCGGGCCGCCATCTGTACGGAGATGCCCTCATTGCGGGCCGCGGCCCGTGCATCCATCCTTCGACTGAAAAAGGGCAATCCCTGCGCTTGCGCGAATGCGCGGACGAATGCTTCGTCGGCATCGGACTCCTGCCCGCGCAGACAGAAGTTGCAGTGTGCGATGGCTGCTTTCCATCCGGCCTCCACGAAGAGCCAGGCCATGGCCATGGAGTCGATCCCGCCGCTGACGGCCAGCAGTGTGCGGCCGCGCGGCAACTCGGGCAGCTCACGCAAAACGAATGTCTCAAAACGCTCGGGAACGGATGCCATGACCTGCGCTTCCTTTGCCGACAAAGATATGCGCCTCACTTTGTGAGGGCCTTCGTAAAATTTTCTTAATACATTTCGCCGGATGGGCGGGAGGCCTAATTTTGCCGAGACCTCGCCCGCTGCAGATTCACAACACATAAAGTACACACCCATGAAGCAGTTGCTCTTTCCTGTCCTGATCGCACTCATCCTGACCGCCTGTCAGCAAAACGAACCCGCCACCCGGCAAGCCGCCGAACCTGCGGCAGCAAGACAATTGCCCGGACAAGATGTCGAAGGGCAGGTGCGCATGGCCGCACGCACGCCGGCCGAAGATCCCGACAACCAGAGCGAAGAGAGCAAGCAGTACCTCCAGTTTCTGACTTCCAACTACTGGGTCATCACCGCCTGGGTCGAACGTTTCGACCCCGAACTCAATCGCAAAAACCAGGGCCGCTACTACAAGTTCAACCCCGATGGCACCTTCGTGAGCGGCCAGTGGGGCAAGCAAACCGGCTCGGGCACCTGGACATACAACGGCCGCAACAGACATCTCTACCTCGACTCCTCCGCTGATGGAGAAGACGGCGAATGGCGTATCCAGATCAACAGGGACGGTTCGATCATGATCTGGGTGGGCACCGAGCGGTTCAACACCACCCACATCCAGGCCCGACTGGAAAACCTGTTGTTCACCCCCAAGAATCGCAAGGAGCTGGGACTGAAAGACTGAGTTTTGAGCCTACTGAAAAAAGTCCGTGACAACCCCGAGTTTCGGGGCAAGCAGTGACGACCCCGAAAATCGGGGCAGGCAGTGACGCGTGACGCGTGCCATTTATAGATAACATATTGATTTAAAACAAAAAATATATTGCGAATCGTTGTGTCCCCGACTTGTGTCGGGGCAAGTTCCCGATACTCGGAACAGGCTTTTGCGTCCCCGACTTTGGTCGGAGCCTGCCCCAGTTTACCGGGACAAGCTTTCCGACAAGTCGGAACAGGTTTCCGAAGACTCGGAACAAGTTTTGCGCGAGACTATGGTTTTTTTCAGGGGACTCAGTTTGTTTGCCTTTCGGCAAACATCACCCAGAACAAGCGCTTGCTGCCCCAATGGCCTTTCGAATCAAAACACTTCACAAAGCATATGAAAAGAAATGTTTCGGTCTTGCTTGCCTTGGCCATTGCCTTGCTGCTGCCGCAGAGCTGCAGTTCCCCCGACAACGGCACGCCCGCGCCATCCACTGCCGCCATCCAGAAACCGCGCGTGCCCGACTGGGCCAAAAACGCGGTGCTGTACGAGGTGAACATCCGGCAGTTCACCCCTGAGGGCACCTTCAAGGCCTTCGAAGCCCACCTGCCACGCCTCAAGGAGATGGGCGTGGATATCTTGTGGTTCATGCCCATCCATCCCGTCAGCAAGGTCAAGCGAAAAGGCAGCCTGGGCAGTCCCTATGCCGTAGCCGATTATTACGCCGTCAATCCCGACTATGGCACGCTCGAAGACTTCAAGGAGCTCGTCAGGAAGATCCACAACATGGGCATGCACGTCATCATCGACTGGGTACCCAACCACACCGGCTGGGACCATCCCTGGATCGAACAGCATCCCGACTGGTACACCCATCATCCCACCGCCGACACCATCATCCACCCCACCGACCGCGGCAAGCCCACCGACTGGTACGACGTGGCCGAATTGAACCACGACAAGCCCGAGCTGCGCGCCGAGCTGATCCGCGCCATGAAGTTCTGGGTGGAAAAGGTCGGCGTGGACGGCTTCCGCTGCGATACGGCCCACAACGTGCCCGAAGTGTTCTGGAATGAAATGGGCGATGCGCTCTACGCCATCCGGCCGCTGTTCCTGCTGGCCGAGACCGAAGACGCCTTCCACCGCAACTCGGGCAACTTCGTGGCCGACTACGGCTGGACCTTTCACCACCTGATGAACGAAATTGCCCAGGGCAAAAAGAACGCGCTCGAGATTCCGAAATACCTCGAGGCCGACGCGAAAAAGTACACGCAAGGCTATCACATCTATTTCACCTCCAACCACGACGAAAACGCCTGGAACGGCACCGTCTTCGAACGCATGGGTGACGCCCACAAGGTCATGGCCGTCCTGGCAGCCACGATGGATGGCATGCCGCTCATCTACGGCGGGCAGGAAGCGCCCTTGAAAAAACGCCTCTCCTTCTTCGACAAGGACACTATCGACTGGGACGGCTACGCCTATGCTGAATTCTATCAGACGCTATTCGACCTCAAGCACCGCAACAAGGCGCTCTGGAACGGCAAGGACGGCGGGCCCGTGCAGGTGATCCATACCGGGCAGGACGACAAGGTGTTTGCCTTCCAGCGCGAAAAGGACGGCGACAAGGTCGTCGTAGTGTGCAACCTCAGCGACGAGATGCAGACCGTCCGCCTGCAGGGCGACAGCTTTACGGGTAGCTACAACAACGCGTTTGCCAACAGCACCATGCTGCTCACCGGCGACATGGCCGTCCAACTGAGTCCCTGGGATTTCATCGTGTTGTCCAACAAATGACCGAAGCGATTGATGATCAGACGATGGACGATGGTCTATGGACAATGGACAGGCTGTGGCGAGCAGCAGAAATTGGGCAGAGATGTGGAGACGCTGGCAGAGCCAGCAATGTGGCGATACCGATGCTTGGGCCCTGACCCGCTACACCTTTGGACACTCAACCCGCCTGAGTTGGCCTGGCTTCAAAATACCGAACGAGCGTTTACGAGCCTTCGAAAGGTTCGTAAACGCTCGTAAAACATCAAACCGGCAGTGCGGAGTAGCGCTGCACGAATTCCACCATCTCATCCACCATCTCTGCCGAGCCGATGGCGATGGTGGCCCGCTGGTGCAGGTCCTGCGGCTCGATGTCGAGGATGCGCTCCAACTGGCAGGTCACGGCTTTGCCACCTGCCTGTTCCACAATGAAAGAAAGGGGATTGCACTCGTAGAGCAGGCGCAGCTTGCCGTGCGGGTACTTGCGCGTGTTGGGATACAGGAAAATGCCGCCCTGGAACAGGATGCGGTGCACGTCGGCCACCATCGAGCCGATATAGCGCAGGCGCAGGTTGAGGTCGGAACAGTAGTCTATATAGCGACGCATCTCCACGTCGAATTTGAGGTAGTAGCCCTGATTGACCGAATAGTAGCGGCCGCGCCCGGGCATCTGAATGTCGGGATGCGAGAGGCAAAACTCGCCGATGGTCGGATCGAGCGTGAAGCCATTGACTCCCCGGCCCGTCGAATACACGAGCAGGGTGGAAGTACCGTAGAGCACATAGCCTGCCGCTACCAGCTCACTGCCTTTCTGCAGGAAGTCTTCCAGTGTGGCCGGTCCCGAGGGGTCGCTCTTGCGCCGATAGATGCCGAAGATGGTGCCCACCGGCACGTTGACGTCTATGTTGGACGAACCATCCAGTGGGTCAAACACGACGACGTACTTCGAAGACTTGCCTTCCAGCGGGGGCAGCGGCACGAAATCTTCATTCTCTTCCGAAGCGATGGCACAGCACTCACCGCTGTTGCTCAGGCACTCGATGAGCTTTTCGTTGGCGTAAATGTCGAGCTTGGCCACGCGGTCGCCCGTGGCGTTTTCCTCTCCGGCAAAGCCGAGGATATTCACCAGGCCGGCCTTGTTCACTTCCCGGTTGACGATTTTGGCGGCCACGCCAATGTCGCGCAGCAATCCGGTCAGCTCGCCGGTAGCGTACGGAAAATCTTTCTGGCGGCGAAGAATGAATTCATCGAGGGTTACGATGCGGTTCATGGATGTGGGGCTATTGGGTTTGACAATCTGGTCAGGGAAATCCGGGTAAAGATATCCCAACGCAATGCAATTTGGGAATCTGTTTATGCTCGGCGCAATCCGGTTCGGGAATTTTTGACGATGGATGCCTTTGTTTGAGCAGCCGAGCTACGAGCCATTACCCACCAGCCCACTGCCGCGATTTGCCCGTGCAAGCAAACCATTCCATACACATTGCGTTTTTCTCAATATTCCGACATTTGCCGAAAGGCGATACCTTCGCGCCCTGTGTCACACAACAACCTGACGCACCTTGAAAGAGCTCGCGTATCTCAATAAGTACTTCATCAAGTACAGGTGGCGGCTGCTGCTGGGCATCCTCTTCGTGAGCCTGTCCAACTACTTCGGAGTGCTGCAGCCGCAAATGATCCGCGAGGGACTCGACCTGGTGGTTCAGAACATCGAACTGTACCGGCTGACCGAGGGCTTCGCACTGCAGGATCGCCTCTTTGCCATTCTCGGGCAGACGCTGCTGTTCTTCGGCTCTCTGGTACTGGTGCTGGCCGTAATCATGGGTCTGTTCATGTACCTGATGCGGCAGACCATCGTGGTGATGTCGCGTCTGATCGAGTACGACCTGCGCAAGGAACTTTTTGCCAAATACGAAGAGCTGGACCAGTCGTTCTACACGCGACAGAAGACGGGTGACCTGATGGCACGCATCACCGAAGACGTGAGCAAGGTGCGCATGTACCTCGGGCCCGGCCTGTTGTACGGCATCAACCTGGTGACGCTGTTCGTAATGGTGGTCACGGCCATGATCTCGGTGTCGCCCCGCCTGACGATGTACAGCCTGCTGCCCTTGCCCCTCTTGTCGCTTTCCATTTACTACGTCAGTCAGTTGATCAACACCCGCAGCGCCATCATCCAGAAGCAGCTCGGCAAGCTCAACGCCCTGGCTCAAGAGGTGTACTCGGGCATTCGGGTGGTCAAATCGTACGTGCAGGAACGGGCGATGGGGCAGCTCTTTGCCCGCGAGAGCGAGGACTACAAGGACAAATCGCTCAAGCTGGCACGCGTGGACGCGCTCTTCCACCCGCTCATGGTCGTACTCATTGGCTTTTCCACGGTGCTGACCGTGTGGATCGGTGGCATCCAGGTGGCGCAGGGCGCCATCACGCCGGGCAACATCGCCGAATTCGTCATTTACGTAAGCAAGCTGACCTGGCCGGTCACGGCCCTCGGCTGGATCACTTCGATCATCCAGCAGGCGGCCGCCTCGCAAGGCCGCATCAACGAGGTGCTGCACACGCAGCCCGCCATCGTCAACGAAGTGCACGATCCGCGCCCCATCAAAGGGCATATCGTGTTGGAAAACGTCTCCTTTGCCTACCCGGGCACGGAGCGATTCGCCCTCGAAGGCATCGAGCTCGAAATACGGCCCGGCCAGAAGGTGGCCATCCTCGGGCATACCGGCTCGGGCAAGACCACCCTGGCCAACCTGTTGGTGCGCCTTTACGACCCCACCGAAGGATGCATCCGCCTCGACGGGCGGGACCTGCGCCGGCACGACCTCTACAACCTGCGCCGCCGCACGGGCTACGTGCCGCAGGACGGCTTCCTGTTCAGCGACACCATCCGCAACAACATCGCTTTCGGCAAACCCGACGCCACCGAAGAAGAGATCATCGAGGCGGCCCGCCATGCGGCCATCTATGACGATATCATGCAGTTCCCCGACGGCTTCGACGCGCTCATCGGCGAGCGGGGCGTCACCCTCTCCGGTGGGCAAAAGCAGCGCGTGGCGATTGCAAGGGCCCTGATCAAGGATCCCGAACTGCTCATCTTCGACGATTCGCTTTCGGCCGTAGACACGCGCACCGAACACCAGATACTCGGATACCTGCAGGAAGCGCTTGCCGACAAAACGGCCATCATCATCACTCACCGCATTTTCACCAGCATCGAGTTCGACAAAATCATCGTGCTCGATCACGGCCGCATTGCCCAGGAAGGGACTCACGACGAACTGCTGCACGAGGAAGGGTACTACGCGCGCCTGTGGAAGCGCCAGCAGCAGGAAGAGGAAACGCCCATCAGCCGCCCCTGAGGCCGGTGGCTGGTTCCCGGAGTGCGTGGTGCATGAAGCGACCCGCCATCCGATCCAAACAGATTTGTCAGGCAGATGCCAAAACTTTTGACCATCGTATTTGCCTGAAAACAAATTTTTTCCCGCCACATGCCCCACATTTGCCAATCATTTTTGATTGTCTAATTTTGTGGAAACCCTGAATAAAAACACTTTTGAAAACCAAAACCAATTCGTCTGTGGCGGAGTACAACAACGACAGAAGGCCTGAGATCGTGTATTCCACGAAAATCAAGGCGGGCAAGAGACGAACCTATTTCTTCGACGTAAAGAAAACCCGAGGAAACGACTACTACATCACCATCACCGAGAGCACGCGTCGGTCCGATGGCGAAGGCTTCAGCCGTCACAAGGTGTTTCTCTACAAGGAAGACTTCAACCGTTTCCTTGGCGGGCTCGAAGACGTGATCAACCACATCAAGACCGAACTGATGCCCGATTACGACTACGATGAATTCACGCGCAGACACGAAGAGTGGGAAGCGCGCGTGGCCGAAAGTGGCGAGTCCTTCGACAAGGACCAGGACCTGCCCTCGGAAGACGATATCGAATGGTAGGCGCACCTGCGCTACGGCAAAGAGGCAGTTGCCCTGCAACGGGTAGCTGCCTCTTTCTTTTGGGGCATGAATTGTCCCCTTTCGGAAAAAAGGCAGAACTTGCCGCCTCGACCTGCTGCTGAATCAACCAAAATCCAATCCAGCGATGAGCCATCTCGTTGCTCCTTCCATACTGGCTGCCGATTTCACGAGACTTGCCGAAGCATTTGCGCTGGTCAACGAAAGTGAGGCCGACTGGTTCCACCTCGATGTGATGGACGGCCGTTTCGTGCCCAACATTACCTTCGGCATGATGGTCGTCGAGGCCATGAAAGCCATGGCCGCCAAGCCGCTCGACGTGCACCTGATGATCGAACAGCCCGAGCGCTACGTGGAGCAATTCCGCAAGGCCGGCGCCGATGTAATTACCGTGCATCAGGAAGCCTGCCCACATCTCCACCGCGTCGTTCAGCAGATCAAGGCCACGGGTGCCAAGGCCGGCGTGGCGCTCAACCCGGCCACCCCCGTCGTCATGCTCGAAGACGTGCTCGAAGCGCTCGACCTGGTGCTCGTCATGTCGGTCAATCCGGGATTTGGCGGGCAGAAATTCATCTATCAGAGCATCCCCAAGATCCGGAAACTGCGCCGGATGCTGGATGAGCGCAATGCCCATGCCCTGATCGAGGTGGACGGCGGCATCGGCCTGCACAATGCCGAAGAGGTGTTGCGCGCCGGCGCCGACGTGCTCGTGGCCGGCAGCAGCGTCTTCCGTTCGCCCGACCCCAGAGCAACCATCGCCCGCCTCAAAGCCATCGAAAAGGAACGATTTTTCGCGTAGCCATTCTTCAAACCGGCCGGACCGAATGTCATCCCTGAATCTGCAACCACGTCCCATGCACATCCTGCCCGTCCGAGGCTCCACCTGCTCCGTCATCGCCTTTCTGGCATTCTTTTTCGCTTTCGCAAACAAGGCCCCGGGGCAGCAGGCCACCTTGCGGGGGCAAGTCATTGATGGCCAGTCGGGTGCACCCATCGAGCTGGCGACCCTGTATGTCGAGGGCACCCAGACCATAACCGAAACCGATGCCGAAGGCCGCTTCCGGCTCGACGTGCCCGCCGGTCGGGATTTCGTCCTCGTCGTGCGCCGCGTAGGCTATGCCGAGCGGAAGATCCGACTGTCGGCCCTCAAGCCCGGTGCCGGCCGCGCGCTCCGCATCGCGCTCCATCCTGCGAGCGACGACAATCCCGAGATCGTGGTACGGGGCCGGCGCCGCCTGCACGACGACATGATCCGCGAGGAGGTGGAAGAGCTCAAGCTGCTGCCCAGCACCACGGGCAACCTCGAGAGCGCCCTGCCGCACATCGCTCTGGGCACCAGCAGCGGCACCGGCGGAGAGTTGAGCAGTCAGTACAACGTGCGCGGCGGCAACTACGACGAAAACCTCGTGTACGTCAACGGTTTCGAAGTCTATCGCCCCCAGCTCATCCGTTCGGGACAGCAGGAAGGCCTTACCTTTCCCAACCTCGACCTCATCCAGAGCCTTTCCTTTTCTTCCGGCGGCTTCGAAGCGCGTTATGGCGACAAAATGTCGTCGGTGCTCGACATCACTTACAAGCGGCCCACCACCTTTCGCGCTTCGGTCAGTGGCTCGCTGCTCGGCGGCTCGGCCCACCTCGAGGGCAGCAAACCGCTGGGCGACGCGTGGCGCCATTTCCGCTACCTCGTTGGCGCCCGATACAAGACCACGCGCTACCTGCTCGGCTCGCTCGATGTGACGGGCGAGTACACGCCCGACTTTGCCGACATTCAGGGCTGGTTCACCTACGACCTGAGCCCCGACTGGCAGCTCGGGCTGCTGCTCAATTACAACCGCAGCGTCTATCGCTTCGTGCCGCGCACGCGCAGCACCGCCTTCGGCCTCATCAACTTCGCCCTGCAGCTCTACACCGAGTTCGAAGGCCAGGAGCTCGACGACTTTACCACCAACATGGCCGGCCTGTCGCTCACCTGGGTGCCCGACCGCACCCACAATCCGCTGTTCATGAAATGGACGGCCTCGGGATGGAAAAGCGACGAAAACGAGCGCTTCGACATCATCGGACGCTACAGCCTGCGCCAGATCGAAACCGGCCTGGGCAGCGACAACTTCGGCGAGGTGGTAGCCGAACTGGGCACGGGCATCCAACACCAGTACGTGCGCAACTTCCTCGACTACCAGGTAGTCAACTTCGCTCACAATGGCGGCATCGAGCTGCAGCGTGAAGCAGCATCCGAAAGCAGCATGCGCACCCACTTCTTGCGCTGGGGCGCAAAATTCCAGCTCGAACACATCGAAGACCGGCTCCTCGAGTGGGAGCGCCTCGACTCGGCCGGCTACTCCCTGCCCTACGACACCAGCGCCGTGCGCCTGTGGTCGGTCCTGCGCACCGACATGCCCAACGTCCTCGACACGCGTCGCCTCACAGCCTACGCCCAGGACACATGGACGTGGCGGCGTGACAGCACCGGCGAGCTGCGCCTGACGTTCGGACTGCGCGGTGGACTCTGGGCCAATGCCGCATCCCGACACGTTTACCTCACACCGCGCGCCCAGGTGCAGTACAAGCCACTGCGCAGCGCCTCCGACCTGAGCTTCCGGCTGGCCGCAGGCATGTACTTTCAACCGCCCTTCTACCGCGAGATGCGCCGCCCCGACGGTACGCTCAATACCGCCCTGACGGCGCAAAAATCAGCACACCTCGTGGGCGGCTTCACCTGTGATTTTTACTGGAAAAAGGTCAGCGAAGAGCCGTTCCGCCTCATCGTCGAAGCCTACTACAAGCACCTGTGGGATCTGGTGAGCTACGAGGTGGACAACGTCCGCATCCGCTACAGCGGGCAGACCGACGCCACGGGCTACGTCACCGGCCTGGACGTGCGCATCAACGGCCAGTTCGTGCCCGGCGCCGAATCCTGGGTCAACCTCTCCTTGCTGCGGGCCCGCGAACGCCTCGAGGGCGTGCAGCACCTGACGCGCAAAATCGGCCAGGAAGAAGGACAACCCGTCAGGGACGTGCCGCGCCCCACCGACCGCTTCCTCAACCTGTCGATCTTTTTCCAGGACTACCTGCCGAAGAACGAAAATTTCAAAATGCACCTCAACCTCAGCTTCGGCACCGGCCTGCCCTACGGCATCCCCAACAACAACCGCATCTACCGCAACCCCTACCGCTATTCGCCGTATCACCGCGTGGACATCGGCTTCAGCGTGGCCCTGTTCGCACCCGAAGCCCTCGAAAAGCACCCCAACCACCCGCTGCGCTTCACGCGCTCGAGCTGGCTGAGCCTCGAAATCTACAACCTGCTCGACGTGCAAAACACGGCCAACAACACCTGGATCAAGACCGTCTTCAACCAGCAGTACGCCGTGCCCAACTACCTGACCTCGCGCCGCGTCAACCTGCGCTTCCGGATGGAATTCTGATTGTGGAGGAACCGAAGAACCGAGGAATCGAGGAACCTATAATTTCGCAAAAAACTGACAATCAACAAGAAAAACTTTAAACTTTAAACTCTGAACTCTAAACTTTCACCAAAAAGCTGCGCTCAAACTGCGTCCATCTGCGGCTGAAAGCTGCGGTTTCAATGAGTGAGGAACCGAGGAATGAGCCCACTGAAAAAAGTCCGTAACAACCCCGACTTTGGTCGGGGCAGGCAGTGACAACGTAACGCGTGACGCGTGTCCACTACAGATAACATGCTGATTTAAAATAAAAAATACATTGCGAATCGTTGCGTCTTCCGGCTCGCCGGAAACAAGCTGTTGCGGCGTTGCGCGAGATTTTGGTTTTTTTCAGGGGACTCAGGAATCGAGGATTTATTCAAGAGCGCACTGAAAAAGTCTGTGACAACCCCGAAAATCGTAGCCTGTTTCCGAAAA
>WFYJ01000194.1 GCA_015490175.1 Saprospiraceae bacterium
CCACCGCCGTCCAGGTGCGCGTCAGCGTGTAGCTGTCCGGACAAGACCCGTCCGTGCGCACTTCCGCAAAAGTGATCTCGACGTCTGCGTCGCAGTTGTCCGTCGCTGTAGGTGTGGCCGGCGTGGGTACCGAGTCACACTGAACCGTCACGTCTGAAGGCACGCCCGCAAGTACCGGCGCTTCGGTGTCCTGAACGGTAATCGTTTGCGAAAGCGCGGTCTCGTTGCCGCAATTGTCCACCGCCGTCCAGGTGCGCGTCAGGGTGTAGCTGTCCGGACACGAACCATCCGTACGCACTTCCGCAAAAGTGATCTCGACGTCCGCGTCGCAGTTGTCCGTCGCCGTCGGTTCGGCCGGATCGGGTACCGAGTCGCACTGAACCGTCACGTCTGAAGGCACGCCCGCAAGTACCGGCGCTTCGGTGTCCTGGACCGTAATCGTCACCACTGCGGTGTCACAACAGGCACTTCCGCTCTGGCAGAGTTGATAAATGAACTGGTCGGTACCGCAGAAGCCGTCGTTGGGGCGATAGCCAAAAGCACCCGTGGACTGAAGTACGAGGAGTCCGTAGCTGGTACTATCCACCAGGCTTACCTGTGGCGCTGTGAAGTTGCTGTCATTGGAGGTCACATTTGCCGAAAGGCTGTCAGACGGACACATGGACCAGGTGTCGTACACGGCATCGGGCTGGGGCGTAACGGTCTTCACCACCACGTTGCTGTACTGCCATTCGGTGCAGGGGCTGCGGCGCACTTTTCTGCGATAGCTGGTGGTGGCGCTGATGGTCGGCGGGTCATAGGTGGCCGCTGTGGCGCCCGGAATATCGGCCCAGCCGCTGCCGGTATCCTGCTGCCACTGGTACTCCAGCGTGCCGCCACTGCCACCTGATGGGGCGACCAATTCGGTGATGGGGGCCGGATCGAAGGCACCACAGGCCGTTTCGTCGCTGCCTATTTGTCCGCCATCGGTGGGGTTGACGGCCTGGTTGGTGATCGTCCAGGTGTCCGAGGCCGTACAGCCGTGGGCATCGGTTACGGTGACCGTATAGTCGCCTGCAGCCAGTCCAGTCAGGTCCTGTGAGGTGGCGCCGTTCGACCAGGCATACTGGTAGGGCGCCGTGCCGCCGGAAACGGACAGATCAATGCCGCCATCGGCATAGCCTGCGCAGCTCACGTGGGTCACATTTGCCGAAAGGCTGAGGGCCGGCGGATCGGTGAGCGTAATGGTGTCGGCGATGGTGCAGTTGTTGGCATCGGTGACGGTGACCGACCAGGTGCCTTGCGGCAAATTGGACCGGTTCTGAGTGGTGGCGCCGTCGTTCCACAGGTAGCTGAAGGGCGCGGTGCCTCCGGTCAGGGTCAGGGTGATGGTGCCGGTGCTGTCGCCTGCGCAGAGCGGATCCGTTTTCGAAAGAGAAATATCGTTTGGGTCGAAGCAGTCGGGCTTGTAGCCGAAGTCCACGTCGTCCTTTTGCTGGCCGGGCAGCAGGGTGAACACGCCTGAGCTGTGGTCGAGCGCGCCGTCGAGATCGTAGGTCGGGATATAGCCTGCGGGCAAGGAGGAAGTGCGGATGCGCACTTCGTAATCGCCGCTCATGATGTCGGGGAAGGAGTACAGGCCCTGGGCGTCGGTGGTGTCGGTAGCCAGCAGGTTGTTGTTGGCGTCGTAGAGCTCGACGATGACGTTGGCCAGGCCGCTCTCACCGGCATCCTGCAGGCCGTCGCCGTCGGCATCGTGCCAGACCAGATCGCCGATGGTGCCTTTGTTCGAAGGTGTGCTTTCGCAAAACCAGAGGCCCGTGAGGGCGCCCGAGCCTGCCAGCTCGATGACGAGCTTGCACACGCCAGTAGTGTCGATGATGATGTTCTGCAAGCTGTTGTCGCCATAGGCGATGATGCGCTTTTCGACCAGCAGGTTGTTGCTGCAGTCGTACGCACGGACGCGCCCTTCGGTCTCGCCGTAGTCCACGTCGAGCAACTGGATGTAAGCCAGATCGGTCGGATAGGTGAAGGTAAAAATGAGCTGGCCGCCGCCGGCATTGTCGTCGGGATCGCTCTGATCGTAATCTTCGCTGATAATGAGGATGTTGCCCTGCGGCTGGTCGTTCTGACCGATACGGCCGGCGCGGCCGCCGTCGCCCACGCCCGGGCCGCCGAAGTCCTGGTTGGGTGCGCCCAGATCGGCATCGCCGCCGGTAGGATTGGCCGCGTCGAAGATCATGGGCGGATGATTGGCCGGATCGGAAGAGGTGACCTGAATACCCCAGGCGGCAAAGTCGTAGAAGACGGTATCGCCAGGGGGCAGAGGATTGCCGGCGGCATCCGTTTCGAAGTCGAGATTGGGCAGACACAACTCGACGCTGGCCGAGTCCTCGGCGCTGATGGAACATGCGCCATAGGTACCCGTGGCCGTAGCCACGTTCACCAGCGGCCCGGGCAGGTCGCTGCCCTGCACGACGTAGGTCAGTGTGAGGGTGTCGGTCTGTCCCGGTGCGAGCACCAGGCCTGCCGAAGCGCCCTGGCTGAAGCGGTCGGCCACCTCGGCAGCGCTCAGTGCGCGATCGTAGATGGCGCCGTAGTAGAGGGTGCCCAGCCAGGGACGGTCGTTGGTCAGCTCGTTTGCGAAAGCGAGCTGGAAGTTGTCGTCCCAGGCAGAGGCCGTATTTCCCCCGCGCGTGCCGGAGGCGACGGCCACGCCATCAATGTAGAGCACTTCGTTGCCCGAGGCATCGCGCGTATAGACCACGTGTTGGAGTGCGGTGGTAGCCGGCGATGCAACAAGTTCGGGCAGCCCGTTCCAGCCGGTGGTCGAGGTGCGGAAGCGGTTCCGATATTCGCTGCCTTCCTGCCCGAGGGTAAAATTGCGGTTGCCCGGATCGCTGGAGATCGTCAGGATTCTGGCCGGACCGCCCTGGGTGGTGTTGGCATTGGCGATCCAGACCTCTGCCGTCATGGCATTGCTGGCCTTGACGGCGTCGATGATCTTGGTGGCCGGCACGCCCGAGCGGACGATGGTGGACGCATTGATCTGCAGGCCGCCGCTGATCCAGGTTGTGTTGGCCGGATCGTCTATTGAGAGGTCCAGCGCCGGACTCACGCCCGACACGTCGTGCACCACACTGCCCGCGCCTTCCTCGAAATCCCAGGCCGCCACCAGACCGGAAGGAGCACTTGCGGCAAGGATATCGCCGAGCCTGTCGTCGGTGAGTGCTACCGAGAGCGCGGCCGAGCCGCCATTGTGCAGGATGTAGGTGTAGGTAACCGTATCGCCCGGATGGGCCAGCACATGGCTGGCCTGCTTGTCGAGGGTGAGGGCCAGCAAGGGAATGGACAGCGTATCGGTGCTGGTCAGCGCCTGGCCGGTAGCGGCATCGGTGGCCGTGGCCGTGGCCACATTGGTCAGCGGACCGGGCAAATCGGCCTGGGCCACTATGTGCGTCGCCACCGCCACGATCGAATCGCCCGGCGCGATGGCATTTGCCGAAAGGCTGATGGCGCCCAGCTGATCGTCGGACAGGGCCACATTGGTCACCGTATCGGTGCCGAAGTTGTAGAGCGTGTAGGTATAGGTGATGGTGTCACTCTCTGCAGCGCAGTCGCGGTCGGCGGTTTTGTTCAGGAAAAACTGCGGCACGCACTGCACGGCTACCGAGCCGGCCCCCGACAGGTAGAGCGACTGGCCGTTGCTCGTGGGCGACTCGACGGTGACAATCATGGTATCCACCCAGCCGGGCACGTCTTCGAGCACGAAGGGCGTGATGTTGAGCGAGTTGCCCTGGTTGTAGTTGTCGATGGTGATGGAGCCGGTGACGGGTCCTGCCGTAGCCGTAATGACGGCCACGCGGCCGTCGTTGGTGATCTCCGAGAGGGGCACGGTGACGGTGATGTCGCGCGTGACGGGCGAGGTGGGAATGTCGAAACCGAAGGTATAGCTGTCCTGATAGAGGAATTTGTGGACGAAGCGGCCGGCGGAAGCCCGGTTTTCGCATTCGCGAAATACATAGGCGACGAAAGTCTCGGCCCGCGCCGGATCGGCACCGGGCGGGATGGACAGGGTAATGGAGCTGACGGGCCCGAACCAGGCTTCGAAATAGCGGTCCACGCCGTTGTCGAAGGTGTGATACGGCACGGTGTAGGCGAGGCCGTTGCTGCCGGTAAAGGTGACCGAGTCGGGTGGAGCACCGCCGTTGCCGTCAAAGGTGGCCTCCACGACGATGAAGTGGATGGATGCCGTGTCGGTGAAGTTGAGCGTGGCGGGCAAGTTGTTTTTGATGCCCATGCCCTGCATTTCCATGCAAATGCCGTCGTAGCAGCCGTAGTCCCAGGTGTCCGGGATACAGCCCTGGTCCCAGCATTCGGGGTCTTCGCAGTCGGTCAGGCCGTCGCCGTCGTCGTCAATGCCGTTGTCGCACAGCTCGACGAGCTTGTAGCCGAAGTCGGCGCCGCATACCGTGACGGCCGGCGCATTGAACGTAATGGCCTGGAGCGCCGACGTGACCATTTGTGCGGCGGCAGGCAGGGTGGTCGTATCGAGCTGGACGAGGTACCGGGCGGGAAAGAAAGACCAGGTCACTTCGAGCAGGGGCGCCTTGTCGGGGTCGCCGTCCCATGCCCATGCGGCGCGTGCGTCGGTACCTTCGACCAGGATGGCCAGGGCATTGCCGGGCTGCCAGCCGGGGCGGTTGACGACTTCCTGCACGATGCTGCTGAGATCGGGCGTGGTGTAGGTCTGGCCGTCGAGCCAGTTGGGCACGCCGCTCCAGGTGACCGAGGCCGAGGTGCGGGTGCGGCCCGACAGGTTGTAGGCGCTGTTTGCGAAAGCGGGAGCATTGTCGGTATCCTCGGCCCGGAATTCCATCGAGGCGCTGCCCGAGTGGTTGCCCTTTGCGGTAAAAACGAGGCGCGCGCTGGTGATGGTAGCACCCTGCGGGATGGTCAGCCCCTGAAAGCGCATGCCCACGAGCGTGGCCGAGGTGGGCGAGGGATAGCCGAAGCCCAGATCGAGGTCGGCATCGGTGAGGGCCACGCTGCCCGAGGTGATCACGCTGTAGTCTTCTTCGGCATCGTCGGCGCTGGCGGCTACGCGCCGGCTGAGGCTGCCTCCATCAACGGCGAAGTAGTAGCTGCCGTCGAAAGTGGTGGTCGTGGTGTCCACGGCATTATCGCCCGCATCGAGCTGGCCGTTGCCGTTGTTGTCCTGGTAGAGGATGAGGGTAGCGCCCTGGAAGGTGGGTTCGAGCGAGTCGTAGACGGCGTTCTGGTTCTGATCCTCGAAGACGCGGCCCCCTACCCGGTTGTCGGCCGTGACGCAATCGCAATCGGTGATGCCGTCGCCGTCGTCGTCGAAGCCGTTGTCGCAGATCTCCGCCTGCGGATAGACCCGGAAGCTCACCTGCCGCTCGTAGCTGATGCCGTTGCTCGACACGGTAGCCACGTTGGTGATGAGGCTGTCGGCGGGCACGGTGAGCACGCGCGCATCGAACGCAATGATGCCTTCCTCACCGGGAGCCAGCGACAGACTGACGGTGACGCCGCCCTCGTCGAGCGGGAAGGGCGTGGTGGCTCCATCGGCTATGGGTACGATGTTGCCCTGGCCATCGTCAAGGTAAGTCGAGCCGGGCACGTAGTCCAGCTCGGCCGGGAACACGTCGGTGACGAGAAAATCGCCCTGGATGGGCACCAGGCCGTAGTTGGCAATGCCTATGGAATACTGGACGGTGTCGCCCAGGCTGAAGCGCCCATCGCCGTCGGCATCGGACAGCAGGCTGACCGATTTGTAGGCAAAGAACGGATTGATGCCGGGCACGCCCGTACCCACGTCCAGACCGGGGGTGCCGGCGCTGGCCGTGTTGGGATCCTGCCCCCAGATCACCGAAACGATTGCCTCGACGGTATCGCACACATAGACCAGCATGTTGGTCTGGTCGCCGTCGGGGTCATAGACCAGCACGCGGTCCAGCTCGTCGAGCGTGTAGCTCTGGTCGTAGTAGTGGCCGTTGGCATCCACGTTGGGGCCCACGTTGTCGCCGTCGTAGTCGATACAGATCTGGATGGTGCCGGTGCTGTTGCTCGAAGGCGGGAAGGCGGCCGTCACCCATACGGGACTGCCGTTTTCGGTGATGGGCTTGGTGGGATCCTGGCCGGGGGCCCAGCCCACCACCACCTGCGGCGTCAGGCGCCTGATGGGCAACAGCGCGCTGCCCCAGTCCCAGGCATTGTTTTCGCTTGCCGAGCCGGTGGCATCGTTGAGCAAGAGCGCGTAGAAGTTGCTGCCGTCGGCCGAGTAGATGTGCAGGCCGCTGGGGTCGGGCGCGGCAAAGCGAGCATTGCCGCCTGCCGGCACTGTGATGTCGGACAGCATGCCCGAGTTGATGCGGCGCCTGATCGTGATCTGGTAATTGTTCGGATTGAAGATGTGATACTCCTGCTCGTCGCCGCCCACGGACGAATAGTACACATTGCCCCACTGGCTCTGGGGCGTGAGGGTAAACCAGCGCGTCTCGTAAGTGTCGCATCGGTCGCCGGTGACGAGGTGCACCTGTACCGGCGCCGAAGCCTGTATCTGTGCGCCGGCCAGCACGTCGGGCTGCCAGTGGCTTTGTCCCTGGTTGAGCGTCACCGTCGTCTCGAACGAGCCATCGGCATCGGCGTCTATTTGCACGGTAGTGCCGTCCTGGGCAGCCATGACAACGAAGCCCACTTCTTGAAAGTACTGCCTGCCGGTAAACACGTCCTCGCCCACCGGCACCACATAGGTGGAGGCCCAGTCTTCGGTGGGGAACACCTCCAGCGCACCGGCCAACAGCGTGGACGGCCCGTTCGACCAGGCCGAACGCGTCACGGCCAGCGGAAACGAGCTGAGGAAGCGATCGCCCCCGTCGAAGTCAACGATAGTCTGTCGCGTGGTGGACTGCACCGGCATCTCGAGCAGGATGGTGTTGCCGGCCATGATGATGTCGGAAGGAATGCCGGGCGGCACGCCGTTGAGCGGGTTGCCGTCGCCCCAGATCTGCGTGGTGCCCTGCTGCGGATCGGTGGGCTCGGCCTCGAAGCCGTCCTCCCAGTGATCGAAGTAAATGATGGTGCTGTCGATATAGGCCGATATGGACACGACCGTGAAAATGGGTTCTGACACGCCCAGCGCATCGACATCACAGGGCCCGGGGCCCGGAAACACCTTCGTCAGCGCCGTCTTGACCTGATCTTCGGGAAAGGGCACATAGTACTCCTGCACCACAGGGGCAAAACAACCGGTGCAGTCGCAATCCGGATCATCGGCATCGACCAGGCCGTCGCCGTCGTCGTCCTGGCCATTGTCGCAGATCTCGTAAGCATTCCACGTGATTTCGAGGCCCCAGCCGTTGAGGCTGCCGCCGTCTTCGGGGTAGTCGTCAATCACGGTGAGGATCCAGGTGCCGGTGCTGGGCTGGCCGTCGAAGGCACTCAGTGGCTCATAGGGCTGGTAGGCGTTGCCATCATCGGGCGGGCAGGGGATGTTGCCGTAGGGACTGCCCTCATCGTCGAACGCAAGGTCCACGTTATTTTCGCTTCCGCAAACTTTTTGCATCAGCGTGACGGAAGTGCCCATGGGGCTGGTGAGCACTACCGTCAGGTCATTGACCCAGCTGTGCGAAATGTCGAGGTTCACCACGTTGATGTCCGTGATCACGCCACCGGCAGGGATCGTGAGCGTAGATACCACCACGTTGGCCGAGCTGGAAAGAATGGTTTTGGGGACGTCCGCGCTGTTGTAGGTCGTGGTAGCGGGCAACAGCGGCATCCAGGCCGCAGGCAAGGCGTCGCGTAGCGCCTCCTGCCGGTGGCGCGGCAAGTGCGCAGTCACACGACTCAGGGCCTGCCGAAAGCACTGTGCAGCAATGTTTTGAAACCAGGATTTGCCGGCATTGCCGGCCATGTGGTTCGAAAGGAAGAGCAGTGTCCCCCCGAGAAGGAGCACCCACGCTGTTCCCCTGCCGACAGGCTTCCGTCGCTCGTTGATCATAGGTTCCGCATCGAGAATGGTGGACGCTACGGCGCCATGCCTGTGGGTCTCGGCCGCGTCGGGATGGCCGTACCGGCAGGCAGCGCGCCACAGCGCCCTGCGCATCCAATTCTGTATTCAGGTGGTGGATATCTTCAGGTGGGGGGAATCCTGTCTTTGTCGAAAGAGCGGCAAGAACTGTACCAGCCTCGGCGGGCGCTTTTTGCCGAAAGGCAAACCCAAACGGCCCCCAACGACGGCCGGAAACGATGGCGCTCGCCAGGGACAGGGCACCGCCCGGGCGAAGAAAAAGGCGGAAGCCGGCTCGTATCCGGACTTCCGCCTTTTTGCGAAAGCAAACTGATGCGTGCGCTCAGAATGTGCGCACCGTGCGCTCGATGATGTCGCAGCACTCGTCGAGCTGTGCTTCGGTCATTATCAACGGCGGCGCAAAGCGGATGATGTTGCCGTGGGTGGGTTTGGCCAGCAGGCCGTTGTCGGCCAGGCGCAGGCACAGCTTCCATGCCGTGTCGCTGTCGGGCGCATCGTTGATCACCACGGCGTTGAGCAGGCCTTTGCCCCGCACCAGCGTCAGCAGGTCGGTGCTTTCGACGAGCTGCTGCATGCGCCGGCGGAACCTGTTGCCCAGGCGCGCGGCATTTTCGGCCAGCCGCTCGTCCTTCACCACCTCGAGGGCCGCCATGGCCACGGCGCAGGCCAGCGGATTGCCGCCAAAGGTGCTGCCGTGCTCGCCGGGCCGGATGGTCCGCATGATCTCGTCGTCGGCCAACACGGCCGACACGGGCATCACCCCACCCGACAGGGCCTTGCCCAGGATGAGGATGTCGGGCCGGATGCCGTAGTGGTCGCATGCCAGCAGCTTGCCCGTGCGCGCAATGCCCGTCTGCACCTCGTCGGCGATGAACAGGGCGTTGTATCGCTTGCACAGCTCGTAGGCGCCGGGCAGGTAGTCGTCGTCGGGCACCACCACGCCGGCCTCACCCTGAATGGGCTCGACGATGAAGCCCGCCACGCCCGGCTCCTGCAGCGCCTCTTCGAGGGCCGCCAGATCGTTGTACGGAATGACGATGTAGCCCGGCATGTAGGGCCCGTAGTCGCGCGTGGCATCCGGATCGACCGAAGCGCTGATGACGCCGAGGGTACGCCCGTGGAAGTTGCCGGCAGCGAAGATGATCTTGGCCTCGTTGACGGGCACACCCCTGACCTTGTAGGCCCACTTGCGACACAGCTTCAGGGCCGTCTCTACGGCTTCCACGCCCGTGTTCATGGGCAGCACCTTGTCGTAGCCAAAGTACGAAGTGACGTACTGCTCGTAAGGGCCCAGCTTGTCGTTGTAGAAGGCGCGCGAGGTGAGCGTCAGGCGCTCGGCCTGCTCCTTGAGGGCCTGCACGATGCGCGGGTGACAATGCCCCTGATTGACGGCCGAGTAGGCACTCAGAAAATCGTAATAGCGCTTGCCTTCCACATCCCACAGATAGACGCCTTCCCCACGGCTGAGTACCACGGGCAGCGGATGGTAGTTGTGGGCGCCGTATTTGTCTTCGAGGGCCATCAGCTCTTTCGAGCCGAGTCGTTGTCTGGTGTCGAGCATGATTCGCAGTTTTGATCAGGTTATACGCACCTCAAAGTGGCTCGGGAAATGCAGGGGTGAATACGGGGTCAAATCGGTGAAATCGGTGAAATCGGTGGAACCGGAACTCGTCACTCCCTCGCTCCCTCACTCCCTCGCGTTTCCTTGCCTTTCGGCAAATGCCACCCCACCGGGCGCCCCGCAAACTTACGGGTATTGCCGATGGCGCCCAAGTCAGCTCCGCCTGTGCCCTTTTCTCTCTGCCTTTCGGCAAATGCCACCCTCGACCCCGCCGGCAATCGTTATACTCAAATCAAAGTGGTTTGGGAAATCATGGGGCATTGGTTGAGGGTTGAGGGTTGAGGGTTTAAAGTTTTTATCGTTGGTTATCAATGCTTTGTCAAATCCTCGGTTCTTCGGTTCCTCATCCATTCCAACCGCAGCCTACGGCCGCAGAGAGCGCAGTTTGACGCAGTTTTTGACCTGTTGTTGAGGGTTGAGCGTGTAGGGTTGAGAGTTTACAACTCTGTGAAAATCAGTGCGTGCTCAGTGGCGCTCTGTGTAACTGAATGATCTTTCGGACTTTTTTCAGCAGGCTCAAATCCTCGGTTCTTCGGTTCCTCATCCATTCCAACCGC
>WFYJ01000195.1 GCA_015490175.1 Saprospiraceae bacterium
ATCACCGACGGCAAGAAGCCCACGCCCTACTGCGTCAACGGTCTGGTACTGGAGATCATGCCGAGCACGGGCATGGTGGACGTATGGGCCAGCGACTTCGACGCAGGCAGCTGGGATAACTGCCCGGGCGATCTGCAACTGTCGCTGTCGGCCGACGTGAACGACGTACAGCGCATCTACACCTGCGACGATCTGGGTCAGAACACGATCCAGCTGTGGGTGACCGACGCTGCCGGCAACCAGGACTACTGCGAGACCTTCGTGGTGATCCAGGACAACATGGGTGGTTGCACGGGTGGCAACCCGAGCATTGCCGGTGCCATTGCTACCGAAGATGACGAACCCGCACAGGACGTGACGGTAGAAGTCAACGGTCAGGGCAACGTGTTCAACACGACGATGATGACGGCCGCCGACGGTCTGTACAGCATCGAGGTGCCTGCCGATGGCGACTACACCGTGACGCCGAGCAACGATGCCGATCCGCTCAACGGCGTTTCGACCTTCGACCTCGTGCTGATCAGCAAGCACATCCTCGGTGTGCAGCCGCTGGATTCGCCCTACAAGATCATTGCCGCTGATGCCAACCGCAGCAACTCGGTGACGACCTTCGATATGGTTGAAATCCGCAAGCTGATCCTGCACATCAACAACAACTTCCCGAACAACACCTCGTGGCGCTTCGTACCGAAGTCGCATCAGTTCACCGATCCGATGAACCCGTGGGCCGAACCGTTGCCTGAAGTGCTCAACTTCAACAACGTGACGGCCGACATCCTCGATGCCGACTTCGTAGCCATCAAGGTGGGTGACGTCAACGGCAACGCCGCCGCCAGCAACTTCGCCGCCAGCGAAGACCGCACCACGGTAGGCAAGCTGACCTTCGTCGCCAAGGACGTACGCGTCGAGCCGGGTGCACGGGTAGAAGTGCCCTTCACTGCGAAGGACTTCTACGCATCGGGTTACCAGTTTACGCTGGAATTCGATCGCAACGCACTCGAGTTTGCCGGTGTGGAAGCTGGTGTGGCCAATGCCGACAACTTCGGCACGGCACTGCTGAGCGAGGGCGTACTGACGGCCAGCTGGAATGCTGCCGATGCCAAGCGCCTGGCTGACAACGAAGTCGTCTTCACGCTCGTGTTCACCGGCAAGGCCGAAGCACAACTGAGCGACCTGCTGTCGATCAGCTCGCGCTACACGAAGGCAGAGGCCTACAACGAGAACGATGAGTTGCTCGACGTAGAGCTGGCCTTCACCAGCGGCAAGGTGGCAGCACCCGAGTTCGCCCTGTACCAGAACACGCCGAACCCGTTCGGCGAGCGTACGGTGATCGGATTCACGCTGCCCGAAGCTACCCGCGCCACGCTGACCATTTCGGATGTCACGGGCAAGGTGCTGCAGGTGATCGAGCGCGACTTCAACAAGGGTTACAACGAAGTGATCATTTCGCGTGACGAGCTGCCCGCAGCCGGTGTGCTGTACTACCAGCTCGATACGCCGACCGACTCGGCTTCGCGCAAGATGATCCTGATTGACTGATCCAGTCCTTGATATAACGGTTCCCTGCCGCCTGATTCTTCAGGCTGCAGGGGCCTTTTCAAGGCCCTGGAACAGGGGAAAAAGCTCTGGATTGGATTGTAATGTGATATCCGGAAACCGTTTTTAAGCAAGCAATACTTAAATCGGTTTTTGGGATGGCCTCTTCCCGATTCGTTCGGGAGGGGGCTTTTTTTATACTCAAAGCAGTTCGGCCCGGGAAATTTTGGAGATAGTCAATGGACTATTTTCTGAGATGGCGAGAAGAGCGATGGAGTGAGGGAGTGACCAACTGCGCAAACTGCGTCAGCGCTGCGTCTTCTGCGACTGAAAGCTGCGGTCTGTTGAAATTTATTTACAAAGCATTGATTTGAAATTGTTTAATAAAAGCCAAACATCAGACCGTAAAGTAAAGTTCAAATTTCTGCACGCCACCTTTTTTTCAGGCTCATGGACCAGTGCCTGCCTTGTGGTCTGCGCTGTTGTGCGGTGGACAAGGGCAGCACCTCCCGTCTGTTTGCCGGAAGGCTTTCGGCGCCGTCGCACAAAAGAAGCGCCCGAATCAGATTTTCAGGTCACTGCTTGTTGACGATCGGTCGGGTAAAATCAGTCCGTAGCAGGCTTTTTGTGCCAAACGAATATGAATTTCTTGAAATATGAATAAAACTTGATTGTCACACAAAGTGGCCCGGAATTGATTAAAAATGATTTTATATCAAAGTTTTGCACATGTTTTGCAATGCATGGGGTGAATTTGTCAGGTAACATTTTGCGAAAGCGGGTGCAAGCCCGCAGTGAAGCTTGCAATGAGCAGGCGGCCGGCATACTATGAGTAAAACGAGTCCGTCCATCCTGCACGGGTGCCCTTCCGGTGCCTGAACTCAGTCTTACACACGCGAATCGACCAGACTCTCTGCTCGCGAGGCGGAGCAGGGGAGTAGTGTCTATCCCCGAACCGAAATCAAACTATGAGCTTATGAAACGGCATTCATTCACCCTGCTAACGGCATGCTTGCTGACGTTCGTTCAGTGGGCGTGGCCGCCCCATGCGGCTGCACAATGCACCCTGGCCTGTGACAGTCCTGATCCGAACGCTGCCGCCGAGGTGGCGGTCAATCAAAACTGTGAGGCGGTAATTTCAGCCAGTGCATTGCTGCAAGGCACCACGACTTGTGCCGGACCTTTTGATCTGATCGTCTCGGACATGCTGGGCACGGTAGTGGCTACCGGCACCGATCTGGTGACCATCTCTTCCGACTGGTTGGGAGCCACCCTGCAGGTGCAGATCACTGACCAGACAAGCGGCAACTCGTGTATGAGTTATGTGATGCTGGTGGACAACCTGCCCCCGACCTTCGACGCTTGTCCCAACGACACGGTGTTGTGTACGGCGCCGACCGATCCGGCCCACGTGGCCGCGGTGGTGGCTACAGACAATTGCGATGGCACGCCCACGCTTCAGTCAATCACTTCCCAGCTCGGCCCCGACTGCAATTTGCCCTCAGGCATGATTGCGGTACTGGTGCGCGACTGGACCGCTACAGATGACTACGGAAATACGGCCTCGTGTCAGCAACTGATCTTCATCGAAAAAGCGACGCTGGCCGACGTGCAGTTTCCGCCCGACCTGACGCTGGACTGCACGGCGGGAGACGTGAGTCCTTCGGCCACGGGCCAGCCCACGATCGGAGGTTACCCTGTATCTACCTTTTCGCCCTGTCGCATGGTTGTGGACTATTCCGACACGGAACAAATGCTGTGTGCGCCGACCAACCCGGCGCGTCAGATCATTCGGGTCTGGCAGGTGATTGACGATTGCTCGGGTACGATAGCGCGCGATACGCAGCTCATCCTGTTGCGCGACGAGCTGCCGCCGGTGGTCAACTGTGCAGATGTGACGGTGGGCACCGATACCATCAACTGTACGGGCACCTTCGTGCTGCCACCGCCGTCGGCAACGGACAACTGCGGCACGGACCTGACCTACGACGCCCAGGTAAATGCGCCCGGCGCGACGGGAAGCGGCCTGGGGCCCTGGTCGGGTGTGTCGCCCGGCACCTATCCGGTGACCTACACGGTGACGGACGAGTGCGGCAACGTGGCCACGTGCACGGCCAATGTGACGCTGGTGGACGACGATCCGCCCCAGGCCGTGTGCGACGAGATCACGAGCGTGTCGCTGGGGCCCGACGGCACGGCGGTGGTCTTTGCGGCCACTTTCGACGATGGGAGCTACGACAATTGCGCACCCGTGGGTTTTCTCGCCTCGCGCGACGGAGTCAATTTTGGCCCGACCGTCACCTTCGACTGTGCCGACCTCAGCCAGCCGACCGTCATGGTGACGATGCGCGTGTACGAGCTCACCAATCCGGCCTCTTGGTCCGATTGCATGGTGCAGGTGCAGGTCGAAGACAAGATATTTCCGGTACTCGTGTGCCCGTCCGACCTCACCGTCGATTGCCAGACCGATCTGAGCGATCTGGGCGCGTTCGGCAGTCCCACGGTGGCGGACAATTGCAACTACACCCTGACGGAAACCGATTCGATTCAGACTGCGGCATGCGGGCAAGGGGTCGTGCTGCGCACCTTTACGGCAGCCGACAGCTCGGGCAACGTGGTGAGCTGCACCCAGACCATCACACTCGAGAACCAGAATCCGTTCGACGGGGCGAGCATCGTGTGGCCCGACCACTATACGGTGGAGAACGTTTGCACTACGTTCGATGCCTTCCACCCCGACAGTTTGCCGGCGGGCTTCGACTGGCCCACATGGCCGTTTGCGCCCTGCTCGATGATCGCCATCAGCTACGAGGACCAGGTGTTCCAGATTGCCTATCCGGCGTGCTACAAGATTTTCCGCAAGTGGACCATCATTGACTGGTGTCAGTACGACATGAACGACCCGAACAGTCCGGGCCGCTGGGACTACACCCAGGTGATCAAAGTGCTGGATACGGAGGCGCCGGTGGTGACGTTCTGCCCGCCGCCCGACACCTTTGGCATAGATGCCAACTGCGAATGGGCACAAGTGCAGCTCAGCCCCGTAACTGCCGACGATTGCTCGCCCAACCTGACGATCACCAACGACTCGCCCTGGGCCGACGCCGGCGGCGCCGATGCCAGCGGTACCTATCCGGCGGGCACGCACCCGGTCGTTTTCAAGATCATGGACGGCTGCGGCAACACGAGCTATTGCAGCACGAGCATCACGGTGACCGATCTGAAAAAGCCCACGCCTTACTGCAATACCGGCGTGGTGGCCGAGCTGCAAGACATGAACGGCACCATAATGGCCACGGTCACCGCCGACATGTTCAACTTCGACAGCTACGACAATTGCACGGCCTCCACCGACCTGCAATTTTTCATCCGGCGGGCCGAACCTGCTTCGACCGCGCCGCCAACGACCACCCAGCTCACCTTCGATTGCGCCGACGTGGGCGTCCAACTGGTCGAGCTGTGGGTCGTTGACGATGCCGGAAATGCCGATTACTGCATCACCCAGATGATCGTGCAGGACAATATGGACCTGTGTCCGAGCCAGCCGCAAATGGCTTCCGTGGCCGGTGAGATCAACAACGAGGAGGGCGAAATGGTGGACGAAGTGACGGTGTACATGCAGAGCACCAGTCCGGCCTTTCCTTCCTTCACTGCCAATGGCGGCTCGTATGCCTTCCCCGATCTGCCCATCGGCCTGGACTATGAGGTCATCCCCGAGAAAAACATAGACCCCTTGAACGGCATCACGACCTACGATCTGGTGCTGATCAAGCGGCACATTCTGGGCATGGACACGCTCGACACGCCCTACAAGATCATTGCCGCCGACGCCAATGGCTCGGGTAGTGTCACTACGGCCGACGTGGTCGTGCTGACCAAGCTGGTGACGGGCATGTTGCCCGAACTCCCATCGTTGCCGGCCTGGCGCTTTGTGCCGCAGGACTACGAATTCCCCGACCCGTTGAATCCATTTTCGGAAGCCTTTCCGGAGCTGATCGAAATCCCGAATCTGAGCAGCGACTGGCTGGATGCCAACTTCGTGGCCATCAAGGTGGGCGATGTGAACTGTTCGGCCGTGCCCAATGCACTGGTTGCCAGCGAAGACCGAACCTTTGGAGAGGCTGCGATGTATGCCCGCTGGCAAAAAGCCGCCGACGGCCGTTCCTTCCGCATGCCGCTGTATCTGGATTTGCCGGAAGGACTGACGGGCCTGCAGTTCACGCTCGAGTTCGACCCCGAACAGTGGTCGTTGGCAGGCATCACGCCGGCAGCCCTGACCATCGAGCCGCATCAACTCAACGACCATCAGGCTGGCGAGGGCCGCATAGCGCTGGCGTGGTACGACGCGGCCGGGCGGCATTTGCCGAAAGGCGAACCCCTCTGTTATCTCGAATGGGAAGCCGTGGGGCCTGCGGCCGGCTCATTGCCCGCAATCCGGCTCACCGATGCGCTGGCGCAGCGTGCAGCGTATGACCTCGAAGGCCGTGAATACGTGCCTGTGTGGCGCGGTCTGGACCTCGTGGATGCAGCGCCGGCCGGCGACTGGATCGAGCTGACGCAAAACCCCGTGCGCGATCAACTGACGTTCCGATACGCGCTGATGGACGACGGGCCGCTGCACCTGCACCTGGCCGACCTGAACGGGCGCCTGCTGTGGGAGGCGGACGAGGTGGCGACCAAGGGGGTACACGAGCGCTCCATCCGCCTTTCGGCAAATGTGACCAGCGGAGTGTACGTGCTGGTCTTGGAGACAGAACGGGGGCGGCACGCCCGGAGAGTGTTGGTGGCAGATTGACAGATTGCATGCGACGCGCAATCCGGTTCGGGATTTTTGACCATGGTCGCCCGGGGGTGCAGCGAGGAGTGAGGAGGGGAGCGCGATGGCGACGGGGTCCCGATTTGACCGATCGGTATTGCGAAACGCCGGATCAAAGGATTTTGCTCATAGTATAAAACACACGTTTCGCTTAAATTTAGAGTAAATTCGGGGGTTGATCTAAATGTCTGATTATGAGTAAACAGTTGGCTGTAATCAATGAACGTGTCGATGATATTCCCTTGCTGTTGAAGCTTATGGATCAGATGGGGATACCCA
>WFYJ01000196.1 GCA_015490175.1 Saprospiraceae bacterium
GCTTTCAGCCGCAGATGGACGCAGTCCGAGCGCAGTTTTTGAACAGGTTTAGCGTTGAGTTCAGAGTTTAGGGTTTAAAGTTTAAAGTTTTTCTTGTTGACTATCAGTTTTTTGTCAAATCATCGGTTCATCGGTTCTTCGGTTCCTCGGGTCCTCAGCCAAAAACCGCAGCTTTCAGCCGCAGATGGACGCAGTCCGAGCGCAGTTTTTGAACAGGTTTAGCGTTGAGTTCAGAGTTTAGGGTTTAAAGTTTAAAGTTTTTCTTGTTGACTATCAGTTTTTTGTCAAATCATCGATTCCTCGATTCCTCATCCATACACCGTGCCAGCGGCGCCTGATCCCGTATCCGGACAGGTTCTCCGCCCTGGTCGGAATCTCAACATCACTACCACCCCGCCACATCGTCGTCCGGGTTGCGGCGGTCGCCGGCGGCTTCGAGCGTGCCGTCGGGCTGCACGGTGATGGCCTTGATGACGGCCATGCGTTCCACTTCGCGCGTCTGGTGGCCCATGGCGTGCAGTTTTTCCACGAAAGTGGAATCCCATGCGCCGCGTTCGTACATGATCAGGTCGGGCAGGAACTGGTGGTGAAAGCGGTAAGCCTGGACGGCCGAATCGAGCGGCATGCCGAATTCGATCTGGTTGAGCAAAACCTGAAACACGGCCGTGATGATCGTACTGCCGCCCGGCGCGCCCAGTACGCACCACAGGTGTCCGTCCTTTTCCACGATGGCAGGCGTCATGGAGCTGAGCATGCGCTTGCCCGGGGCGATGGCGTTGGCTTCGGCGCCCACCAGCCCAAACTGGTTGGGCACGCCGGGCTTGGCGCTGAAGTCGTCCATTTCGTTGTTGAGGAAAAAGCCGGCGCCCCCCACGACCACCTTGCAGCCGTAGTTGGAGTTGAGCGTGGTGGTCACCGACACGGCATTGCCCTGTGGATCCACGACCGAGGTATGCGTCGTTTCGAAGCTTTCGAGCACGGGCACCAGCGTGGCCTCGGGCAGGGCCTGGCTCGGCGTGGCGCGCTCCGGGTCGAAGTCGGCCATTTTCCGGCGCAGATATTCCGGATCGAGCAACTGGTCCGTGGGCACGGGATAGTAATCGGGATCTCCGAGGTATTTGGCCCGGTCGGCATAGGCGCGCCGCTCGGCTTCGACCATCAGGTGTACGGACTGTAGCGAGTGGAAGCCCATTTCCGCAAGGGGAAACGGCTCGACCATTTTCAGCATTTGCAGCAGCACAATCCCGCCACTCGATGGCGGCGGCATGCTGATGATGCGATAGCCCTTGTAGTTGCCCATGATGGGTGGGCGCCAGCGGGCCTCGTAGGCGGCCAGATCCTCGTGGGTGATGAGGCCGCCCCCGCGCTGCATCTCCGCCACGATCAGGTCGGCTACGTGCCCTTTGTAAAAGCCGTCGGGGCCGTGCTGCTGAATGGCGCGCAGCGTGGCGGCCAGCTCGGGCTGCACCAGCAGGTCGCCTGCTTTCCATTCGTCCTTGCTCGTGAACGCGTTGGGCCGGGTGTTCAGCTCCCGAAAATCGTCGAGGTATCGGTTGAGCCGCTCTGCTTCGGTAGCCGTAATGCGGAACCCCTCTTCGGCCAGGCGGATGGCGGGTTCGAGCAGGTCGGCCCAGCGATCCAACTGGCCGTATTTGGTGAACGCTTCCCACATGCCGGCCACCGTGCCCGGCACGCCCACCGCCAGATGGCCGCGCGTGCTCAGGCCGGGCACCACTTTGCCCAGGCTGTCGAGGTACATGTCCTTGTGGGCGGCTGCAGGGGCTTTTTCGCGGTAGTCGAGGGCGGCGGTATGGCCCTCGGCAGTGCGAATGACCATGAACCCGCCGCCGCCGATGTTGCCGGCACGCGGATAGACCACCGCCAGCGCAAACTGGGTCGCTATTGCCGCATCGACGGCATTGCCGCCGGCACGCAAAATCTCGAGGCCGGCTTCACTGGCCAGCGGATGGGCCGACACCACGGCCGCACTGTCGAAACGGGCCGTTCGCTGCGCCTCATAACCTGGCCCGGTGGCGCCCTTTGGTTGCCCACAGCTGGTTAGATGTATAATGGCCCATGCAGCCAGCAGGACAACACAGCTATTGAAGATTTTGTGGAATAAATTTTGATTGGTCATATTTGAAAGTGTTTTAATAAAGGTTGAGGGTTGAGGGTTGAGCGTGTAGCGTTGCGGAAAGTGCACTCAATCTCAAACCCTTCGCTTCCTCGAAATTCAAAAAACATGATCCCCCCACGCATGCTCCCCTGTTTCGTTTTGACGTATTTGTGTATTGCGCTTCTTCCTGCAGATCTGTTTGGCGGCGTAATTTACGCCGAGCAGCTCAGCGTTCGGGAAGTAGCCGTCGGCAATTTTCTCAAATGGACGACCCGGACCGAGGTGCAGAACCGTCGCTTCCGCATCCAGAAATCTGTCAACGGGCTGGATTTCATCACCATAGCCGAGGTGGAAGGGCACGGCACGGCCGAGGGACCCTTCACGTACCGCTATCTCGACCCCGCTATTGGCGGGCAGGAAGTCTGGTATCGGCTGGCGCAGGAAGACTTCGACGGCACGCTGACCATTTCCCATACCGTGCGCCTCGTGCGCCGCTTGCCCAACAGCATGCTGATCACGGCCATGTCGCACACGGTGACGGATCGCTATTTCAGCATGACCGTGTTGTCAGAACAGGCAGGCACGGCCACCTTGCTGCTCACCGACGCAAAAGACCAACCCGTATGGCAGCGCCCGCAGCCCTTGCGCAAGGGAGAGCAGGTAATCGTCGTGGACATGGAGCCTTGGCCGGAAGGTATCTATCGGCTCGAACTGAAACTTGGCAGGGAAGAGGAAGCCGTGACCGTGGTCAAAGCCCCGCCGGGAGCAGCGCCCAGAGTAAATGTAGCGGTAAAGAATTGAGAGTACTTTCCTGAGACAATGAACGGCGTTACTCGCCTTCCTGATCCTCCAATTGGGCCAGCATTTGGCGTAGTAAATTTCGGAGTGCATTTTTAAAATCGGGAAGCTCCGTCACCAGCTTCGACCAAAAGACCTCCATCGCCTTTTCCAGCAGTTCCTTCGCCCGCTCATAATCGCCCAGGTACTGAAGCACCATAGCCAGGTTGGAGTAAGTCACGGCGGTGGTGGGATGATCGGGCCCGAAATTTTTCTCTGCGGATACCATCGCCTTTTCCAGCAGTTCCTTCGCCCGCTCATAATCGCCCAGGTACTGAAGCACCATAGCC
>WFYJ01000197.1 GCA_015490175.1 Saprospiraceae bacterium
GGTTTCCGAAGACTCGGAACAGGTTTCCGAAGACTCGGAACAGGTTTTGCGCGAGATTTGGGGTTTTTTCAGGGGCCTCACTCCTCACTCCTCACTCCTCACTCCATCACTCCTTCGCTCTGTCACTCTGTCGCTCCATCTCAAAATTCCCCAACCGGATTGCATTGGGTATTACAGGCAGGGCGTGCGGCCGCCGTCGACGGGGATGTTGGTGCCATTGACGTAGGCTGCTGCCGGCGAAGCGAGAAAGGCGATCACGCTGCCCAATTCGTGCGGCTCGCCGAAGCGGCCGGCGGGGATGGCTGCCTGCCACGCCCGGGCTTCCTCCTCGACGCTGCGCCCCGAGTGGGCCGCCTTGCCGGCGATGACCTGATGGAGGCGTTCGGTACGGGTAGCTCCGGGCAATACGTTGTTGACCGTGATACCGAAAGCCGCCACCTCGCCGGCCAGCGTCTTCGACCAGTTGGCCATGGCGCCGCGGATGGTGTTCGACACGCCCAGGCCCGGTATCGGGCTTTTTACGGAAGTGGAAATGACGTTGATGAAGCGGCCGTAGCCCGCCTTTTTCATGCCGGGCAGCACGGCCTGCATGATGGTGTGGCTGGCCAGTACGTGCATCCGAAAGGCGCGCAGGAAGTCGTCAGGATCGGCCTCGACAAGGGGTCCGGGTGCCGGCCCGCCCGTGTTGTTGACCACGATGTGGACGGTCTTTTGCAGCACGACGGCTTGCACCTTCTTGCGCAGGTCGTCCAGGTCGGTGAAGTCGGCCACGACGAAGGCGTGTTCCTGGCCCTGCGTGCGGTCCAGCGCTTTCAACACCTCTTCCAGCAGGTCGGCCGAACGCGCCATGAGCGTCACATTGGCACCCAGCTTCGACAATTCGATGGCGGCGGCTTTGCCGATGCCTTTGCTGCTGCCCCCTACCAGGGCGTTCTTTCCTTTCAGACTCAATTCCATGATTGTGCGGTTTGGGCCGTGAATCTATGCAATTTGCCGGGCAGCGCATGCGGCAATGCCGGCAGCAGGCTGCAGCACAGGGATACATTTTGCGAAAGCAATAGCGGAAGCCTGCTCACAGGCCGGCACGCGCCGAGATCTCGAGCATGCGGTCGATGCAGGCGCGTCCTTGCTCGATGATCCAGTCGGGCAGCACGATCTCGGGCAGCTCGTACTTCATGCACACGTAGAGCTTTTCGAGCGTGTTGCGCTTCATGTGCGGGCATTCGTTGCAGGCGGAGATATTGTCGGGAGGGGCAGGGATGAAGGTCTTGTGTGGCGAGTGTTTGCGCATCTGATGGATGATGCCCGACTCGGTAGCCACGATGAACACCTGGGCGTCGCTTTCGACGGTGTAGTTGAGCAGGGCCGTGGTCGAGCCGATGAAGTCGGCCATTTCGAGGATGTGCGGCTCGCACTCGGGATGGGCAATGAGGTGCGCGTCGGGGTGGCGCTGCTTGAGTTTGACGATCTGCTCGTGCGAGAAGAGCTCGTGCACCTGACAGGTGCCGTGCCACAGCACCATCTGGCGGCCGGTCTTCTGTTGCAGGTACTTGCCGAGGTTGATGTCGGGCGCAAAGATGATGGGCTGGTCTTCGGGGATGCTCTCGATGATGTGCACGGCATTGGTGCTCGTGCAACAGATGTCGGTGAGGGTTTTCAGCTCAGCCGTGCAGCTGATATAGCTGACCACGATATGGCCGGGATACTGCTCCTTGAACTTGCGAAACACCGGTGCCGGACACGAGTCGGCCAGTGAGCAGCCGGCCTTCAGGTCGGGCAGCAGCACCTTCCTGGTGGGGTTGAGGATCTTGGCCGTCTCGGCCATGAAGTGCACGCCGGCAAAGACGATCACATCGGCATCGGTCCAGGCGGCTTTTTGCGAAAGCCCCAGACTGTCGCCCACGTAGTCGGCGATGTCCTGGATGTCGGGTTCCTGATAGTAGTGCGCCAGGATGATGGCGTTTTTCTCCTTTTTCAGCTTCTCGATCTCTTCGAACAGGTCGAGGCGCGGATCGATGTCTACGTCGAGGTAGCCCCGCTCGAGCAGGTCTTCGGTTGGAGCAGCGTCAAAAGCCATCTGGTGTGTGGTTTTGTGTGTTTGCAAGGGTAACGCCCCAATGCCCGCAAAGTTATGCGTCCCACCTCTTCCACCGCTCATCGGCACAAATGGCAGGATCGGGATCGCGAGCAAAATCGGTCCAATCGGCAGCAGGTGGCTCCTCGCATCCCCGCTTTCCCGACTCCTCCCCAAGAGGCATTCATCTTCTGTCGGCCATTGGCGATCCTCATAAAAACTTCAAATCGCCATACATTCCCTATTTTATTATTTTTCTGACATTTGCGCTCGCTTTTTGAAAAACCTGGACACCCTGGCCACCATGCAAGCCTCAGTTGAAATCAGCATGTATCCGCTGCGCCGCGACTACGGCACTCCCATTCTCCAGTTCATCGATCGTCTGAAGCGCCATCCCGAGCTGCAGGTGCAGGTCAATACCATCAGCACGCAGGTATTCGGACCCTATGACAAGCTGATGGCTGCCCTGAGCCAGGAGATGAAAACGGCCTTCGAACGAGACGGCGAGACCGTCATGGTCCTGAAAATTCTCAACATCGACCTGCGGCCGTGAAGGAGTGGTCGTTGCGTCTGACGGCACTTTTGTTCGGCACCGCCGTCGCCCTGATGCTGGGTGAGGGGGTGGTGCGCTTCGCCGCCCCGCAAAAGCTGGTCAAGCCCTGCCTGCTGCCCGACAATGCCTTGGGCTACCGATACCGCACCCACTGCTGTTTTCTCGACGACTGGCATCCCGAATGGTTCACCTACGAGGTGTGCACCAACGATCTGGGCCTGCGCATGCCTGCCGACCTGGCCACCGGCCCGCCACGGCCGCGCTGGCTGTGGCTTGGCGACTCGTTCACCTTCGGCTGGGGCGTGGAGCAGCCGCAAAGCTGGCTGGCCCTGCTCGACAGCCTGGTGGCCGCCTCGGGTTGTCGCCTGCAGATGGTCAATGGCGGGCACCCGGGCTGGGGCACCAGCCAGCAGATCGTCTTTCTGGAACGCATGCTGGCACGTGTGCGGCCCTCGCGCGTGTGGTATGCCTTCCACGAGACCGACCCCTTCGACAACATGAACGCCCATGCCGTATTCGGCTTTCGCCAAAATGGCGACACCCTCCAACTGTACCGTCGGCCTGCCCGCACCGGGGCGCTGGCCTGGCTCAACGAACGGCCTTGGTACCTCTGGCTGCAGCAGCACTCCCACCTCTTCGTGCTGCTCAAGCAGGTGGTCACGGGCCGTGCCGCCCGCCCGCGCCGCCCCCGAGC
>WFYJ01000198.1 GCA_015490175.1 Saprospiraceae bacterium
ATCCAAATCCTTAAAGTATCATCTTCTGGAAAAAGGAACGACTTTCTATAGTGAAGGTTTGCCTGAAGACCTGGCTATTCCGGTAGCTTTTCGACAGATAGGGTATAACGCTTACGCGCGTTTTTCAGCAGGAAATCTGGTCGATGTCGAATTTATTTTCAAACAATAATTTTAAATAGAAATGATATGAAATACAAGGCTTCCCTCTATTTGATTCAGCCGCTTACCAATCTTCATGCAGGAAGCGGCGATACAACCTACGGAATTGTTGACCGTGAGGTGCAGCGAGATCCCGTTACCGGCTACCCTGTAATTCACTCGTCCAGTTTGAAAGGTGCGCTGCGTGAACTTTTTGCGCATCATTTGAATGGAAATGGATCAGGAAATGGACATGCTCATGAGACCGTGGAAACTGTTTTTGGAAGATATATAAAAAATCAAAAGGAGAACAATGTCCCCTTTAGTGGCAAGTATGTGTTTTTTGAAGCCAAATTGCTGGCATTGCCAGTCCGATCCAATAAACGGCCGTTTTTTCTTGCTGTAAGCCCATGTACCTTGACCGACTTTTTTGATACGTTGACGGCTTTTGGCATCGAGGCTGGCGAACTCCAGGTAAAGTTTGAAGCGGTGCGGAATTCGAGTCTTTTTGGATCTCTATCCAAACCCCTTGTTAGAGGAGATACAGATACACACGAACTCATCGTGGAGGATTTTGAGGATTTTCAGGTGAATGACAACAATGACTGGAAAGAGTTTTTAAAAACCATGCATGAGAAGAAATTGCTCGGGGAACATGTCATTTTGTTTGGCGATGCACATTTTGCCCAGTTGTGCCAGCAATTGCCTGTAATCGCAAGAAATAATCTTGAAAATGGAATCAGTACAAATTTGTGGTACGAAGAAGTAGTGCCTCGGTTCAGCAGGTTTTACACGGTCATATTGGGGCCAGATGGAGATACGACCTTCGAAGACAATTTTCCTGAAAACAGAATCGTCCAGATAGGTGGTAATGCGACTGTGGGGTATGGTCAGTGTAAATTCCAGCGCGTTTCATTGGTTGAAAACTAAATCTGTATAAAATGAAAGGGTTTGAAAGGTTTGTACCTCAAGCAATCAATCTTTTAAAAGAAGATAGCGGTAGAAGTAATAGTGATTTTTTTTGTCGTGATCCAGAGAATGGGGTGTTGGCCAAAGGGGTATATGAAGGGTACATTGCTTCATTTGGCACCATGGTAAAGACAGCCGGACTATTGCCTGCAGTACTGATATTCAGTGATACTTCCGGGCGGGGCGATCAGTCCAAACGGCCTGTAGTAGAGGCGATTTTGAAGATAATCAAGGATAGTCGTTCTGAGTGGTCGAATGCCTCTTCTCTTCTGGAACTGGTAAAGGACAATCCTCGAAATCCCGTTTTGAGGAAAGCGGTCATGGATGCCGCGGTAGCATTGAAACTGGCATTCCGAACCTTTAAAATGGACAAGTGATGGCTGCTACCAATCTTTCGTGGGCCTACTGGCTTGATTATTTTCGTTTGTCTGAAGACGAGTTGAGAACGATTCGAGAGGAAAATGGGCAGGTCAAGGGATTACCTGACCTCAATAGCCGCAACCAGGTTTTCTTCGAAGTGGCTGCCTCTCAATTTAATTCGGAAATTGATCGCCTTAAAATACCAAATTCCCAAGGCTTTGAATTGGTGACTACTTACCCTGGCTTGCTTTTCGGTACCGGGTACCAGCATGAAATAGGTGCGAATGGCGAGCTGAAGTTGGGCTTTTTCTTCGACTATACCACCGGGTGGCCGGTGATTCCGGGTGCTTCGGTGAAAGGTTTGTTGAGGTCCGCCTTCCATTCAATGGACAAGAATCGAAGTGAGACGAATAGCGCATTTCTGAAAGTTTTGGCCGAGGCTGTGGAGCCTCAACCAGGTGCGCTTATACAGGTAGTTGGTGATGCGGAACTTTTCAAGGCATTTACGGATCGGGTATTTGGCCCAGCCACCAGGGACAAGGAGGGACGCAAACCCGAAAACAATCTCTCTGTGTATGACAGAGATGTGTTTCACGACGCCGTAATCGTGAAAAGCAATCACCCCTACATAGAGGGTCGCGGGGAAGATATCGGTCAGATTTTTGGTAGAGATTTCATCACTCCACACAAAAGCCCCTTCAGTGATCCCGTGCCAATCCAGTTCATGAAAATATTGCCCAAGGTACACGTCCTGTTTCAATTTGACTTGAAGGACACCGTACTTTCTGTTGGAGAAAATGAGATCCGGATTACTGCCGATAAAAAACTCGCCCTCTTCAAAGCCATTATCTTGCATCTGGGTGTGGGAGCCAAGACCAACGTGGGCTATGGCCAGTTCGTAGAGCCGGTGCGGTTTGAAGTGGGGCAAGAGGTGGAAGCAGTAGTTAAAGCAATAGATCGTTCTACCAATAGAGTTACTTTTTTCTTAACAGGTTTTAGTATCAGGCACAGTCAGCCCCTTAGTAAGAAGCAAATTAGCAACATGACAAGTGATGATCGGGTTGTCTTACATATCAGTAGTATCAGAGAGGATGGTTCGATCAAAGGTGTGAAAATCAAAAAGCAAAATTGATGGCCATGCATGTATTAAAGGTTTGTCTAGGGCCGGCCTTGGTGGTCGGTCTTTTGGCGTTTATGGGGTGTAGTCCCGATAGCGAATCTGCCAGGGATACGCGTCCACATCGTAGTAGCGTGCATGATGAAGGGCCGAGCGATTGCCGCGTGCTCATGGTGATCATGGAAGACCGGTCGGGTTCGACGGAGGAAAACCGCAAGATGTCGGTCGCCGACTATCGGCGCATTGCCGAAGGTTTTCTCGATCGTTTTTCGGGGGTGATCGCCGTACGCGTCATTGGCAACCCGGCGCCGGAAGATCGCAATTTCTTTCGCTTCGAGGTGCCGGCGCCGCAGCCGTTTGAGGAGGTGCCCGAAGGGGCAACCCTTACCGAAAAGGGAAAGATTCGGCAACGCAACGAAGCAATCGCCGCGGAAAACCGCCGTCGTCGCGAAGAGGCGCGCGCCCGGTTGGGCGAGTGGCTGCGCAAGGTAGAACAGCGCATCGTGCACTACCGACCGGCAGGTCGCGATGTGACCGACATCCGCGATGCTTTGGTGCACCTCAATGGGCTGATTGCCGAGCCGACTTTCCGCAATTACGATGAGGTGGTCGTGGTGCTGCTCAGCGATGGGGTGCACGATGCCGACCGACGGCCCCTCGAAGGGCTTTTCAAGCCGCGCAGGCCGGTCATCCTCAATCTCATAGGCTGGGAAAAGCCCGAAGTGTTTGGGGAGACCGGCGGCCTGGAGGTGCAGCAATTCGAGTCGAAAGACGGCTTTTTGGCCTGGTGGGAAGAGTTCGATTGCTGAGCATTTTTTTACAAAAGTCAAACGCCATGGATGGAAAAACAGTCAAAGGGGGGCCTGATCCCCTGCAGCGGGCGCAAAACGAATATGCACTGGCCGATGATTACGCCAAGCTGGCCAACCGCGAGGCGAGCAACGCCCGCGAGCTGCTACCCGTGTGGCTGGACCAGAAGGATCGGCTCGAGAACTGGGATCGCATCATGTCCACTGCGCCCGTAGGCATTTTTTCCATTGTATTCGTATTCATTTGCATCGTCGAATACTATTTCTCGAAAGAGCTCTATCGCGACATCAGTGCGGATGCACCCTGGGCCATTGCCTTGGGTTTTGTGGCGATGGCGGTGCTCATCTCGGAATTGGTGGTGTATCGGTTTTCTTCGGCCAAGCGGCGGCTCAAGTTTTACGAGCTGCGGCGCGACAAGAATCTGGCGGCCGAGACCGATGAAGCCATCGAGCAGCGTGTCATGCGATTCACCAATAAGTATTTCATCATTGGGCTGGTACTTGCCATCGGTATGTTGACTGGCCTGTACTATTTGTCGCAATTGCGGGTGGAAAAAGAAATACTGGCTGGTGAACGCGAAAGTGGCTTTGGAATACAGGACCTGATGCCGGTCATCCTCTATGTGGGTGAAATCATTTCCGGTTTGTTCATATGGTACCTGATCAAGCGCTCCTTGCTGGCATGGAAGGTGAAGCGCCTCGGGAAAAAGGTAAAAGACCATGTGGACCGATGTGCCGAATATACGAGCAAAGCCGTGGATCAATTTGCCGATGCCGAACGACACGGATACGCCGTGCTCGATGAACCGGTGAGCGATGACGTGCACGAGGCGTTCTTCCGGCACGATCAGCGCGATGCTTACGACCTTGCAGAATACGTGAGCAAGTGCGAGCCGGAGCAGGTAGCGGTGACACTTGTACTGCTCGATGGCAGCAAAAAACCGGTACGGACCAACGTCGGCATCGTTACTGATTTCAAGTTTTCTGCTTCTGCCGCAACCAATGAGGAAGGGCGCGCCTTTTTCGAGCTTCGGGTGTACCCCGGTGATTCCGTTCGAGATATTTATGTCGAGATGGGAGGGGGCAATCCGGTCCTTGTCAAAGGTGTATATGCTTTTGGTCAGGAGCACCTTATTTATCTTTCAGAATAACCACTCGAGCCATGCACGATTCCGGTTCCATTGTACGCTATTCGGCCCCGGAGATCAAACTCCTGTACATGCATTTCGATTTGCCGTTGCGTGGCTCGGCCATCAATCGCTTTCGGGCGGCGGTGATCGAGTCGGCGGGCAGGGAGCACGACCTGTTTCACAATCATACGCCCGACGGTGGTCGGTTGCTGCGCTACCCTTTGATACAATATCGCGTGCGGCATGGTCATGCGGCCATAGTAGCCATGGAAGAGGGCATGCAAGCCGTTCAGGAGTGGTATATGCGTACGGGCGGCGAGGTGAGGTCCGGTGATGCACGCATCAAGTTGCGCGTGACGCACATGGAGGTGGAAAGGCACCTGCTGGCGATGAGCCCTGAGCCGCGGTGGTATTTTCTGAAAAGATATCTGCCTTTCAATCCCGAACGGTATGGGCAGTGGCTCGTAGCGCCTTCGCTCATCCCGAGGGTGGAGCTGTTGGAACGATGTCTGGTGGCACACGTGCTTACCTTCGCGCGTGCCATGAACTGGCGCTTGCCCGAGCGCCTGGATTTGTGCCTGCAGCAGATCGTGCAGACGAAGCGGGTGACTTTCCATGGGCAGCCGATGGTGGCTTTCGACCTGGTGTTCAGTGCCAATGCCTCATTGCCACTGGCCCTGGGCCTGGGGCGTGCCGTGAGCCATGGCTATGGCGTGTGCTTTCCCGTCAGGCCTTTCCGCAAGGACGACCCGGAAGCCCTGACTGCCATGCTGGCCGATGACGCGGCCGGCGAGGGGCATCGCTGATGCTGCTGCCCCACGGTTGGAAATGACCGATGTGTCGAAATATCGCCTCCAGCTCTGGCGTAGAGACTTTTGTCGGCTCGACAGACCGGCCGACCTGGCCATGCTTCTGGGTATGAGTCCGCAGCGCTTGACCGCCATGGCGCTGTATCCCGAATACCGGCATTTTACCATTCCCAAAAAAGGGGGTGGCACGCGGCATATCGAGGAGCCTGTGGGCGAGTTGAAGGAGGTCCAGGAAGTGCTCAATACCTATTTGCAAGCCGTTTACTGGTTTTGTCGCACTGATGCCGCCTATGGTTTTCTCATGCGCGTCAAAGGCGAGGCCGAGCCCCGCCACATCGTCACTCATGCCCGGCGGCACATGGGCTGCAAGTATTTGCTCAATGCCGACGTCAAGGACTGTTTCCACCAGATTTCGACCGAAGAAATACAGGCTATTTTCGAGGATAAACCCTTTCACTTCGGTGAAGCGCTGGCGCGTTTGCTTGCTGCACTGTGTACCCATCAAGGGCGGTTGCCGATGGGCGCGCCCACCTCACCGGTACTGTCCAATTTTGCCATGCGCCTGCTCGACAAAAGTATGGAAGCCCTGGCGCGTATGCGCGGTTGGATCTACACGCGTTATGCCGATGATTTGAGCTTTTCCTCGCAAGAGGTCATTACCGAGGTGGACATACAGCAAGTGTCAAACCTGGCCGTCAACCATGGCTTCCCCTTCAATCCTGCCAAGGTGACGCTCATGGGGCCTGACGACGTCAAGGTCGTCACCGGCCTGGTGGTAGGGATCCACGAGGTGGCCTTGCCCCCAAGCTACATCGAAGAGTTCTACACCCATACCCGTACCCTGGCGGGCATCGTAGGTGTAGAGGCCTACTTTCATCTCGAAAGCACGCTGTGGGCCAGGCGTTTCGAGCAAAAGCTGCACGGGATGCTCGAGTTTGCAGGGCAGGTGCTGGGCACCCAGCATCCCGAATATCGAAAAATGGTGCAGGCGCTGCGGCGTGCCAGTGAACCACCCGACAGTGCTGAACTTTTTTCCTGGCTCGACTTCCCTTATCGCTGACCTGCATTCCAACTCTTGCGAACATGTTTGATCTGTTACTCGACACCTCGGGCCTCGTGCTCAAGCGAAACAAAGGGCGTTTTCTCGTCCGGCACAAGACAGAAGGGGTGCGCACCTTCAGTCCTTTCGAGTTGCGCACCATTGTGGTCGGTGCCCGTTGCCTGATCAGTACCGGCGCACTTCAACTGGCCATCACCCATGGCATACCGGTGCTCCTGCTCGACAAGCTGGGCCGGCCCGCGGGACGCGTGTGGAGCCCTTCGCTTGAAGGGTTGGCCGACCTGCGCGTGGCACAGGCTTTCTTCAGTGTGCATCCCGTGGCATTGCAGTGGATCGTGCACATCTTCCTGGGCAAGGCCGACCAGCAGATCGAAATCCTGGACTGGCTGACGAGCTGCACCGACAAGGAGACGGCAGAAACGATTGCCGCCCGCGATACCCTGCGAGCAGGGATGGCGCAGTTGGCGGCCTGTGCCCGCGAGGCACAACCGCCCGATACGCTTCGCAACCGAATCATGGTGCTGGAAGCTGGGATGGCCAAATCCTGGTGGGCAGCCATCGCCTCCCAGATGCCCACACCCTGGTCGTTTGAAAACCGGTCCCGACGTCCTGCCAAGGATCCGTTCAATGCCGGGCTGAACTACCTCTATGGCATGCTCTATGGCACCACCGAAACGGCGCTGATGCGCGCCGGGCTGGATCCACAGATTGGCGTGTTGCACGCCGAAGAGTATAACCGGCCCGTGCTCGTGTACGACTTTATCGAGCGCTACAGGCCCCAAGCAGAGCGGCTGTGGATACAGCTTTGCCTCGAAAATGCCATCCCGCCAAGTGGCTTCGAACCCTGGAAAGGTGGAGTGCGCCTTGGCCGATATGGCAAGCGTCTCCTCATCCCCCGCTATTACGAATGGCTCGAGGAGCGCATCGACTACAAAGGCCAAAAGGTGAAACGGATCAACACCATCGCCCGAGATGCCCGGGCCCTGGCAGGTCTCATGCGCACCATCGAGCTGCCCGACGCTATACCCTTTATGCGCACGGATCTGCAGTTCGGAGAAGAAGAGTAATGCGCGGCGGTCGCCACTGGCCTTTGATTTATTATGGTGAGCGCACTGAAAAAAGTCCGCAACAACGTAACCACGTGATACACAACAAACATTCTCAATTTATAACAAATTAATTTAAAATAAAAACACATTGCGAATCGTTGCGTTCCCGATGCTCGGGACAGGCTTTTGCGTCCCCGACTTTGGTCGCATACGCATCAAACTAACTTTTTATAATGCAAATCCATTTGATTATCTGTTTCATACATGTATAATGATTCCATAAAGTTTGATCTATCTCGTCGTTTATCGTATAGGCAGTAACGACAGACGTGATCTATGAATTGATCCAGGTTTTCGGCCGTGA
>WFYJ01000199.1 GCA_015490175.1 Saprospiraceae bacterium
GGAGAGAAGAGAGATGGGGTGAAAGAGTGACCGACTGCGCAAACTGCGTCAGCGCTGCGTCTTTATGCAGCTGAAAATCATTCAGTTACACAGAGTGCCACTGAGCACACACTGATTTTCACGGAGTTGTAAACCCTACACCCTGAACGCTCAACCCTAAACCATTGCAACAGGGTTTCCCGAACCAATTTGATTTGATTTGAGTATACACGTCTCATCAACTTCCTCACGGCCATCGCCATGGGTGCTCATCGTGGCGATGGCCGCTCCTTTTCTTTTGGCTAACTTTGCATCATACCGCATGCTTTGAGCAAAACCACTACCACACCTTATGGCCGGTCCCGCCCATAGACATTTCCACACCTCGTCGAGCGATGAGGAGCTGCTCGCCCGATTCAAGGAATCGCGCGACGAGGCCGCTTTCAGGGAACTGTACGACCGCTATTTCCACTTGGCGAAGGGGACGGCCATGAAGATTCTCAAAGACGAAGAAGCGAGCAACGAGGTGGTGGCCAGAGTTTTTGCCACCCTTTACGAAAAGATTCCCACGGCCGACATCCAGTCGTTCAACGCCTACCTCTATTCCACCATCCGAAACGAATGCTTCGCCCATACGCGCAGGGAGCGCGCCGAAAGGAACGCGCGCGAAAAAGCCATGGATGCGCAAATTCTGGGTGCACCTTTTATGGAAAATGAGGGTTATCAACATCTTCTGAACGAAGGGCCCGACCTCGAAGCAGCACTGCATCGGGCTATCGCCAATCTTTCCGAGGCTCAGCGCAAGTGCATCGAGCTGTTCTATTTCGAAAAAATGAGCTACAGCGAGATACAACGAGCTACGGGCTATGACTTCAAACAAGTGAAAAGCCATTTGCAAAACGGCAAACGCAACCTCAAAATCGCACTGCAAAAATTCGTCGAGAAGAACGCCTGACCTTTAACCCGAAGCCAGCACGAAGCCATGATGCATCAGCAGAAAGACATACGCGACATCTTCAGCCATCGCCATTGCCTCACTCCCGAAGAGTTGAATGCTTATTGCCGAGGCGAGATTTCGCACCAGCAGCAGCACGAAATCGAATCGCACCTGATCGATTGCGAGCTGTGCAGCGCCGCCGTCGAAGGATGGCAGGCACACGGAACGCCAGATCCGGCCCGGATCGCCGCCGAGCGCGAAGCCGTCTGGGAGCGGATCCTCCAATTGCGCCGCCGCCCCACAGGCGGCATCATCCGGCACATCTCGCCCCTGTGGCGCAACGCCGCTGCCGCACTCGCCCTGATCCTTGCCGGATGGATGATCTACCAGACCACACAGACCACCGCCTCGCCCGACGAGCTGTTCAGCCAGTACTACCAACCCTACCAGATCGACTTCCCCCTCCACTATCGAAACGGCAACGACGCACAACCGGCTCTGCCCGAGTCACTGCTCAAGGGTTTTGAAGCGCTCGATCGCCAGCAATACGAAGAAAGTATTCCCTTCCTGCAAGAGTGGCTGGAGCGCGATCCCGACAACGACGTCGTACAGTTTTTCCTCGCACAGGCACTGTTGGCTCGCGGATCGTATGACGAGGCCGCGCCGCTGCTCGAAAAAGTACAGCAACATCCCAACAGCGCCTATCGCGAGGCCGCCATGTGGTATCTGGCATTGGTTCATCTCAAAAACGGCCAGACCACACAAGCCGCCACCTTGCTCGACTCGCTCAGACAATCCAATGGCTACTACAGCCGCCAGGCCGAAGAGCTGTTGGCGCGTCTGAGATGAGCTGTCGGCCACGCTTTCCACCGATTCTCTTGAACATATCCACTCATCCGCATCGACATTCAGGCACGCTCGCTGCCTGACTGAACTGACGCCGCACCTGCACGGCGCGCATTTGTCCCGTGGGCACAGCGCACTCCGATTCGCACACCCAAAACCCACACGCCATGCGCCACGCCCTGCACGACTATTTCCACTACAGCCGGGCGGAACGCGATGCCGCCATCGTGCTGTGCATCTTGCTCGTCGCCCTCGTCCTGTTGCCTTTTTCGTGGAAATACCTGCTACCTCCTGACCACGGCACCTGGACGCCTCCCGAATCCTGGATATCCATGGTGTCGGCAGCGGAAAGGGAAAAACCTTCACCTGCGCCCCCTGCCCCGACCGTTTTCGGTCCCTACGATCCCAACCACAGCAGCCTGGAAGAGCTGGTAGCCGCCGGATGGCCGGAACACATGGCGCGCTCGCTGGTCCGCTACCGCGAAAAAGGGGGCCGCTTCCGCAAAACGGAAGACCTCCGCCGCCTCTACCTCATGACCGACGCGTGGTACCAACACCTGGCGCCGGGATGCCGCATTGCATCCGCGCAGCCGATAGCTGCGGCCAGCACCCTTGCCTGGCCCGGGCCTCGCCCTCGAAAGGAGAAGGCGGGCGTGGCTCCCTCCTTCCCCTTCGACCCCAACATCCTTTCGGAAGATTCGCTGGTGTTGGCCGGCCTGCCCCCGCACATTGCGCGCAATGTAGTGCGCTACCGACAGGCCGGAGGCCGCTTCCGCGAGGCCGCAGCACTGCGCAAAATCTATGGCATGACCGACAGCCTGTTCGCCCTGCTCGAGCCCTGGATCCGCATCGAAGCGCAAGACAAACCCGCTCCTGCCGACAGTACCGACTCGCACCAGCCTGAAAAGGCGCAAGCAGCACCCCACGAACCCATTGCGATCGACATCAACCAGGCCGGCCCCGAAGAATGGATGCGCCTCAAAGGCATCGGCAAGGGCTACGCCGCCCGCATCATTCGCTTCAGAGAAGCACTGGGTGGTTTTGCCCGTGTCGCGCAGGTGGGCGAGACGCGCGGCCTGCCCGATTCCGTCTTTCAGGCCATCCGGCCCGCGCTGGTGGCCTCGCCCGTTTTGCGCAAGCTGGACCTGAACACGGCCGGGGTCTCAGCGCTCGCCGCCCATCCCTACATCAGCGGCATGCAGGCACGTGCCATCGTGGCCTGGCGCAGCCAGCACGGCCCCTTCGTTCAGCCGGCCGACATTCGCCGCACGGGCCTCTTTTCCGAAAAGGAAGTGGCACGCCTGCTGCCCTACCTCGAATGCAGCCGCCAAACCCAATAGCCATGACCTGGCACCAACATCCATTTGCCCGCTGGCTCATTCCGCTGGTCGTGGGCGCAGCCCTCGGCATCGCATTGGACCGCCCGATGCCGTGGCTCACATGGCCGGCTCTGGGCGTGCTGGCAGCGCTGCTGTGGCTGCTGCACCGCCATCCCGGGTTGGCCCTCCAGCGTTTCTGGTTTGGCGTGACGTTCAGTGCACTGCTCATGGTGGTGGGCTATGAGCGCGCCATCAACCACCACCAGATCCGTTGGGCCGACCACTATGCGCGCATCGCCCCCGACACCTGTTGGCTGGTGGTCGAGGTGGCCGGCGAAGCCCGCATCAAGCGGTCGCTGCGCGTGGTGGGCAGAGTACAGGCTGCCGGCCCAGCCCCAGACCGCATGCAGCCGGTGGCGGGCAAACTGCTGCTCTACCTCGGCATCGACACGAACGCCGTGCCGCGCCTGTGGTGGGGCGACAGACTTCTGGTTCAGGGCGTATTGCAACCGATCGCGGGACCGGCCAACCCGGCGGCATTCGATTTCCGGCAATACATGCGGTGGCAAAACGTCCACTACCGGCTGTGGGCGGCAGCCGGCGATTGGCAAAAGGTGTCGGACGGCAGCGGATGGAGCCTGCGGCGCCGGGCCATGCAGGTGCGCGCCCATCTGCTCGCGCGGCTGGCCCGCTGGTTCGATTCGGAAGAGACGTTTGGCGTGGCGGCCGCCCTTGTGCTCGGCTATCGCGAAGCGCTCGACCCCGATGTGCGCGCCGCGTATGCCGATGCCGGCGCCATGCACATCCTTGCGGTGTCGGGTCTGCACGTGGGCCTCATCATGGGGCTTTGCTATCTGTTGCTCAACCGCATTTTCTTCTTTCGCACCTGGCGTGGCCGCTGGCCGCGTGCACTCATATTGCTGAGTGTGCTGTGGGGCTTTGCGTTGCTTACGGGGCTGTCGCCTTCGGTGTCGCGGGCCGCTACCATGTTCTCGTTTTTCATTCTGGCGCGTCTGTTCGCGCGCGAAGTGTTTGTGTGGAACATCCTTGCCGCTTCGGCCTTCATTCTGCTGGCCATTGATCCATTTCTGCTCATGCAGCCAGGCTTTCAGTTGTCGTACCTGGCGCTGGCCGGCATCCTGGCGTTTCAACCGCTGCTCGAAAAGCTGTGGCAACCCGCCCATCCCGCGCTGCACCATGGGTGGAGGTTGCTTGCGCTTTCCCTTGCGGCGCAGGCAGGCACGGCCCCGGTGAGCATGTACTATTTCCATCAGTTTCCCTTGCTGTTTGCCGTATCGGGCTTGGTGGCCGTGCCCGGTGCCTTCGTGCTGCTGTGTCTCGGCCTGGTGGCGTTGGGCTGTGAGCTGGTGTGGCCGGGAGCCGGCTGGCCTTTCGGCAAAATGCTGGCATGGTGTACGGAAGGACTCAACACAGTGATGGCGTGGCTGCAGGCGTTGCCCGCCGGCACTGTCCACCACATCTGGCTGCAGCCGCATGCGCTGTGGCTGGCCTATGCCGCTCTGCTCCTGCTGGCCATGGGCCTGCATCAGCGGCGCTTTCGCAAAATCCTGCTCGCCCTCGCCCTCCTGGTCGTCGGCGCTGCCGATCACGCGGCTTTTCGGTATCGCCACTACCTATCGCCCGAATGGGTGGCCTTCCAGGTGCGCCGACACACGCTCGTGGGCGTGGCCCACAAGGGCACCCTCTGGCTGTGGCACGACGGCGTCGGCGCTGCAGCCCTTTCGCATGCTACCGACGGCTATCGCGCATGGAAAAGCATCGACTCGCTCGTCGTCCTGCCCCTCGATGCCCCGCCTTTTGAGGCGTCGTGGGGACAATGGACGGGCCAGAGCTGGATTTTGCCGCAAGGCGTGGTCAGCACCGCCCTTTTGCCGCAAGGCACGGTGCCGCCCATGCAGTGGATGCAATTGGTTCGACCGGGGCAGCGCATCCCAACGAACGAAGCGGTCCCCTCAGGCTCGCTGTGGTTGCTGGACGAAGCCCTTCACCCGGCGGTGCGCCATCGGTGGCAGCAGGTACTCGAGCACGCCCACCAACAGTATCACGACATCGCACAGCACGGCGCATGGGTATGGGAGCCGGGCCCATGAGCCGGTGCGAAGCAGTTTGCCTGAAAAGGCGAACTTTGGGCCGGCCCGAAAAAGCGACCACACTCCCATGCAGCTTCCTCTGAAAATAGCCTGGCGTTACCTGTTTGCCCGCAAGAGCACCAACGCCATCAACATCATTACCGGCATCACGGTGACGGGCCTGGCCATTGGCACGGCCGCCCTGTTGCTGGTGCTCTCCGTATTCAACGGCTTCGAGGCGCTGCTCACCACCCTGTTCAGCAACTTCAACCCGGACGTCAAGGTCACCCCCCTGCAGGGGAAGACCTTCGAGGAGGACAGCAGCCGCATTGCGCGAATCGAAGCACTCCCTGGCGTAGCGGCCGTGGCGCGCTCGCTCGAGGAAGTTGCTTTCTTCGAATATGAAGACAACCAGGATTTCGGCGTACTCAAAGGCATCGATGCGCAGTATCGCCACGTCACCCACATCGACTCCACGATCGTTGAAGGGCGCTACGTGCTCGAAAAGGAAGGCCGCGCCTTTCTGGTGCTGGGCGCCGGCATGCGCAACAAGCTCGGCGTGGACGTAGACGACTACCTCGAGCCCATCGCCGTCTATATGGCCAAGCGCAAGGTGCGCACGGCCATGGAACAGCCCTTCCGCAAACGCTACGCCTTCCCCGCCGGCACCTTCAAGATCCAGCAAGAGTACGACCAGCGCTACGTGCTGGCCCCCCTGTGGTTCACACAGGAGCTGATGCAAATGCCCCATCAGTTGAGTGCCCTCGAAATCAGGCTGGACCCTGCCGCCGATAAGGAAGCGACGATCGAGGCCATCCGCCGGATCATGGGTCCCGACTTCGCCGTCAAAGACCGCTACCAGCAGGAAGAGGCGTTTTTCAAACTGATGAACATCGAAAAATGGCTCAGCTACGCCATCCTGACGCTGGTGCTGGCATTGGTGGCATTCAACATGGTGGGCTCACTGTGGATGATCGTACTCGAAAAGCAGAAAGACATCGCCATCCTCCGCTCGATGGGGGCCACGGGGCGGCTCGTGCGCCAGGTCTTCCTGTCTGAAGGGCTGCTCATCAGCCTGCTGGGGCTGCTGACAGGCTTCGCACTGGCCCTCGCGCTGTACGCACTGCAAAAACAGTACGGCCTCATCGGCATTCCGGAAGGCTTCGTCGTGCGCGCCTATCCCGTCGAGATGCGGTGGCCCGACTTCATCGTCGTCACGGCCACGGTGCTGCTCATCGGGCTCATCGCCTCCGTCCTGCCGGCCCGCAAGGCCGAATCGCTGCCGGCCCTGGTGCGCGAAGAATAGTCGGTTCTGACCAGTTTTTCCGACAGGATGATGCACATTCGATATGCATCGGCCCCATCGGGCAGGTTTTCGTTACCCATCCAGCTCTTTGGGATAGGCCAGATAGTGGCGCGTCACGATGCGCGAGGCGATGCCGTAGTCGGCCACGTCCGACAGGGGCATGACGCGCCCGTCTTTCATCTTGATGCGGATCTCGTCGCGGGCCGTGCTGTAGGCGCTGTTCGATTCGGTGCCGCTGAACACCAGATAAGCGGGCGCCTCGGCCCCCAGCTCGGCAAAGTATTGCGCTGCCTTGCGGCGATAGGCTTCCACTTCGCTTGCTGTCACCGGTTCGTTTTGCAAGCGCAGCCGGAAGAGGCGGCGGTCGAGCAGGCGGCGTGCGAGGAATGCCAGCAACCTGTCTTCCGCTTCCGCAAAAAACTTGAGCGCCGACATGATGTCGTAATCGTCGAGACGGGCGAAGTGTGCGAGCAACTCATCCCGCCTTTCGGCAAAATCATTTTGCGAAAGCGGCTGTCTGAGGAAAAAGTCGAGGCTGGGCGAGACAGGGAATTGCACCCCCCGCCGCCGCAGATCGCGCGCGCGCTCCAGCACCCGCACCAGCATCTGCTCGGCCGACAGCACCGTCTTGTGCAGATAGACCTGCCAGTACATCAGCCGCCGCGCAATGAGGAACTTTTCGATGGAGTAAATGCCTTTCTCTTCGACGACCAGCTCTTCGTCGTGCACGGCCAACATCTTGATGATGCGGTCGTAGCCGATGACGCCCTCGTGTACGCCGGTGAAAAAGCTGTCGCGGTTGAGGTAGTCCATGCGGTCCATGTCGAGTTGGCCGCTGACCAGTTGGTGAAAGAAGGGCCGCTCGTAGGTGCCCTTGAAGATACAGATGGCCAGGTCGAGCTGTCCGTCCATCTGTTCGTTGAGTGCCTCCATGAACAGCAGCGACAGGGTCTCGTGGGGCACCTGGAGCAGGGTGCCTTCGAGCGTATGGCTGTAGGGGCCGTGCCCGATATCGTGCAACAGGATGGCCGCACAGAGGGCCAACGCCTCCTCATCACTGATGAGCACCCCTTTGTTGCGCAACACGGCGATAGCCTGCTGTGTCAGGTGCAAAGCGCCAAGGGCATGGTGGAAACGCGTGTGGATAGCCCCCGGATAGACGTAGTCGCTCATGCTCACCTGCTTGATGCGCCGCAGGCGCTGAAACCACGGGTGTTCGATGAGCTCGAACAACAGGTTGTACGGCACCGACACGAAGCCGTACACGGGGTCATTGATAATCTTGACGTCTCTCAAGGCAGTCGTTTTGTGAGGTCCCATGCGTTATCGTCCCACGCAAGCTCCCGATCCGGTGTCCGTGGTGCAAGCGCCTCGCCACGGCGGCAAGTGCCACATGTTCACTCTTGCAACAACTCCATCAGCTCGTCGAGCGAGAGGCGGGCACTGGCATCGGTGCCGGCCAGCAGGGCATCGGCCAGGTCGCGTTTTTCGTCGTGCAGCTTCAGGATTTTTTCCTCTATCGTGTGGGCGGCCACGAGGCGGTACACGGTCACCGGGCGCTCCTGCCCGATGCGATGGGCGCGGTCGGTGGCCTGATCTTCCACGGCCGGGTTCCACCAGGGATCCATGTGGATGACGTAGTCGGCTGCCGTGAGGTTGAGGCCCGTGCCTCCCGCCTTCAGGCTGATGAGGAACACGTCGCCCTCGCCGCGCTGGAACGCCTCGATGCGCTGCTGGCGCACCTTGGGGGGCGTCTGGCCGTCGAGATACTGATAGGCGATGCCCTTGGCCTGCAATACCTCTTCGAGCAGCTTCAGGTGCTTGACGAACTGACTGAATACGAGTGCTTTGTGCCCGCCTTCCACCAGCTCTTCGATCAGTTCGGAAAAGAGCTTGATCTTGGAGGACTCGGCGATGGGTGATTTGGGATCGACGAGGCGCGGGTGGCAGGCTGCCAGGCGCAACCGCATGAGCTCGGCAAGAATCTGGATGCGCTTCTGACCGTCGGTGGCGGAGCTGCCGTCCGACAGTTTTTTGAGTGCATGGAGGCGCAAGGCTTCGTAGAAAGTCTGTTCTTTTTTCGACAGCTTCACGTCGAGCACGATCTCCGTTTTTTCCGGCAGGTCTTTGAGCACTTCGTCCTTGCGGCGGCGCAGGATGAAGGGGCGCACCAGGCGCTGCAACTGCTCGCGCACCACCTCATCGCCCGCCTCGATGGGCAGGGCGAAGCGCCGGCGGAAGCGCTCGCGCGAGCCCAGCAAGCCGGGGTTGATGAAATGGAACAGATTCCACAGCTCACCCAGGTGGTTCTCTACCGGCGTACCCGTCATGATGATCTTGAAATCGCCCTTGAGGCGCATGGCTGCGCGCGAGCGATTGGTCTGCCAGTTTTTGATGGCCTGCGCCTCGTCGAGCAGGATGGTCGTCCAGGAGCGCGAGGCGAACAGGTCGGCCTGGCGGGCCATCAGGTCATAGGTCACAATGACCAGATCGCCCGGGCCTGCTTCTTCGATCATTTTTTTGCGATTGCCTTCGCCGAAGAGCAGGGGGCGCAGTGCCGGCGCAAATTTTTTCGTTTCGGCTACCCAGTTGCGGCACACGCTGGCCGGCGCCACGACGAGCTGTGGGCCCTCGGCAGCCCGCACACTCATCAGGGCGAGGGCCTGCACCGTCTTGCCCAGGCCCATGTCGTCGGCCAGGCAGGCCCCAACGCCCCAGTCGGCCAGGCGGCGCAGCCACACGTAGCCTTCGCGCTGATAGGGGCGCAAGGTGGCCGTGAAGGCGTCGGGCGGGGGCAGCTCGTAGTCTTTGGCGAAAGCCTCCCGCGCCCGCTCGACCGTCTGTCGGAAAAATTCGTCCGTTTCGACCAGTCCTCCTTCCTGTATCAGCTCTTCGAGGGCCAGTGCACCGAGGCTGGTGACGCGCAGCTCATTTTTTTCTTTTTCAGCAAGAGCCTTGAGTCGCTTGAGCTGGCGCGCCAGCCGCTCGGTCAATGCCACGAACTCGCCCGGGCTCAGCTCGATGAAGCGGCCCTGGCGCTCGGTCAGCTCGAGCAGCTCGACCAGTTGCATCAGCCGCTCTTCGTCCACCTGTACTTCCCCCTCGACACGCAGCCAGTAGTCGGTGCCGGCCACGCGCATCCGAAAGTTGTCAATATCGATCTGGCGAGTGACGCGCACTTGGCCGCCCTCGGGCCATTCGACCACCACCTCGCCGGCCTCGACCAAGGGGGTGAGCTCGTGCAGCAACGCCAGGCAGGTCGAGGTGTCGGGCACGGTCCACTCATTATCCTGGCCTTGCAGCAACTGCCAGGAGGGCAGAGAAAAGAGCTGTTGCAGGCGGCGCTGCTCTTCTTCGAGCTCGCGGCGGCAACGCACGCGCTCGCCCTCGATGGTGCCCAGTACGAGGGCATCACCCTCAGCGGGCGGCAACACGGGCGGCACCGATCCAAACGGTCTGACCATCAAGTCAATGTGGAAACCCGGCCCGGATGGCGTCAAATGAAGGTGTATGCGCGAATCGGCCGGCAGCTCCCGCAGGTCTTCCACCTCGTCCTCCTTGAGGATGGGCAGTTCGACACGCACGTATTCCAGGGCCTTGTCGAGCCGCTCTCCGGCCTCGGGCGGCACCACCGGGTCGGTGCGCTTGATGAGCGACAGGACGGGCTCCAATGCCTCGGGCACTTCCACGATGAGGAAATGCGTGCGCGTCACGGGCACCAGGTGTATGCCCACGCCCGGCGCGTCGGGCGTCAGTCGGAAGCGATAGCCTTCGTCGGTTTGCTTCAGGAACAACGTGGCCTCCACGTACTCGAACTGCACGCGCAATTCGGGCATTTCCGCAAGGTAGATGTGAGGATGCTTGGGCAGAATGCGCAACACGCCTTCTTCCTTGTTCAGATTGATCTCGCGTGTCGATTTGTAGGTCGTTGCGTCGAGCAATTGCCGGTCTTCGGGCAAAAGCAGTTTCTTGTAGCTGTACCCCAGATCCCACACAGAGACACGCCGCCCCTTGGTCCATTTGTGCGTGCGCACGGAAATCTTCTGGCAGCGCGGTTCGAGGGTATGCCTGACCGGATCGAAAAACCACACAATGCGCTCGTCGGGGCGAGCGGTAGCCTGCACCTCCTGGGCCACCTTTTCGAGCCGTTCGAGCAGCACTTCCCAGGCGGGGCGAGGGCGCAGCACTTCGGCCAGCGTGACGATGCCTGAAAGCTCGTCGGGCACGGCGGCAGTACCCGCATCGCCTTTTTTGTCAGTGGCTCCCTCCGACGGCGCGCACAATCGGCGTGCTTCGGCCTCCCATACTTTCATGCCCTTGCGGGCAAACTCTTCAGCCAGCTCGGCGCATACCTGCCGATTGACGCGCATGCCGCTCCAGCTCTTGAACAACTGTATGAAGAGGGCATTGAGCCCGTGGTAACGCCGGTCGAGACTTTCGTGATCAAAATGCTCCTTGGTAAGCAGTATCCGGAACCCCAGGTCCAGCACCTCCGACGAGGGAAGGGGAAAAACGAAGCTCTCCTCTATCGTCAAGATGAAGTAAAGCGCCTCTTTGAAATGGGATAACCCGCCCTCCAAATGCTTGCGCAGCGAGACCAGAAAAGCAAACACGTACCCCAGCCACGGCATCTCATATTGGTAGGTGCGTACCTGAAAATAAGGATCGCCTATCAACTCTCGCCAATCGGCAGCCACAGCATCCAGCCCTTCCTGCCAGGTGCGCCTGATCAGTTCGACAGCCTTGCGCTGAAGGGGAAGGAGCAGGTCCAGCAACGGCTCCTTCATCGGCGGGTCGAAAATGCCGCTGAAATAGTACAGCAGCATCACCGAAAGCACCATGGGATACGTAAAAATATGCTGTATGCCTTTATCGAGAAGCTGGCCGGCTACTGCTTCGAGCCAGGCCTCATTGATGGGCAGCCTGCCTCCGAGCATGAGGGTAAGCACCAACAGGGCCAATGATGAGCGGATACTCTTCGGAAAATGCTTCAGACGCTCGTGATCGAGCTTTTCGCCAAGCCAGAATTGCGCAATGAATACCGGACCGTATTTGTTGGGTGCTTCGATCGCGAGGTGGCGCATCGCCTCCTGAAAAGCGCGCACATTGTTTTCGTAACGCGCAAAACGCATCTCGCGAAAAAGTACCTCTTCATCCTGGAAAAACATCCGCCGCCTCTGATGGTCCGACATGACTTTCCGGATAGCGCGAAGCGCCTCCCCGAAGCCGTTGTCTTTCCTGAACAGCAATTCGGTCACTACATGCCCCGGCTCCTCGGCCACCCAGTAACTGCCCACGCCATTTGAACCCGCCATGCCCAGCCGCTGCAGCAATTCGAGCTCTTTCTCCAGATTCAGCTTCTTCAGCTCCTTTTTCACAGGCAGTGCATCGAGAATGCGCCTCAGGCGGCGCAGGTCGATCGGCGACCAGAACATGGCCAGCACCTCCCACACCCTGCGCGTCGAGGGCTCCAACAACTCATAGCGCGCCACCCACTCCTCGGCATTGGCGCCCAGCCTCCTGGCTTTCTCTTTTATTGCTTCTGTTGCCAGTGTGGCAGCAAGCGCCTGCCCTGCATCCTCCTGCTGCGCCACTTCGGCGCGGGCTGCTGTCTGACTTTCCTGCCCGTCGTCCTGCTGTGACTCCAGCTCCGCCCTGGCCTCCCTTTCCTCGTTGATCAGCTCGCGCAGTTCGTACAGAAAAGCCACCACGTGTTTGCACATGCCCAGCTCGTACGGACAACTGCAATGGTAATCCTCTACCACCGAAGCATCATGCTCATTCAACTGCACAAACACCTCATAGGGCTCAGGCGCCGTGCCATACGCGTCGGCATACCAGTGGCCCGGCTCCAGTTCGTCCATTTCGCGAATACGGTGCTCCTTGTAATAGCGCCGGCCGCGCTGGAGTATCCGTTTGGGAACGTAATCCTCAAACTCGAAAATCGAAAAGTGCCTCATCGTCAGTCTGGAATAATTACTTGCTTTATAATCAGTTCAAAGTGGTTCTGGAAATTCAGGAGTGAACAAACCGGTGAAACCGGCACAACCCATTCGGGTTACGCCCAGTCGGTCCCCCTTCACTCCATCATTTGCATTGAAAATTCCCGAACCGGATTGCGCTGTGTACATCTGCTTTTATACCCCGTACGACAGAAAATAGTTGAGAAAGGGTGTTTGCGTCCACTGCACAAACATCACTTCAGGCACAACCCGCGAAAGTACACATGCAAGGGCGTTTGTCCAATTTTCGCCTTTCGGCAAATCAAACCTGCCAGACGCCCAAAGCCCCACGAAGCCTTAGCTTTACGCCAAACAGACCGACACATGGGGCATGACACCACCATCATTTTCGGAAGACACCCCGTGCTGGAAGCCCTCCAGCAGGGCATGGCCATCGACAAGGTACTGCTGCAGCAGGGCGTGCGCGGCGAGTTCGAGCGCAAGCTGCGCCGTGAGTGTCGGCAGCGCCGCATCCCGCTCGTGTCAGTCCCTCAGGCCCGCCTGCAAAAGCTGGTGCGCGGCAACCATCAGGGAGTGGTCGCATGGATCGCCCCCGTACCGTACCATCGCCTCGAAGACCTCTTGCCTGCCATCTTCGAGCGCGGCGAAGCCCCGCTCATCGTCGTGCTCGACGGCATCACCGATGTGCGCAACTTTGGCGCCATTGCGCGCTCGGCCGAGCTGTGCGGCGCCCATGCTCTGGTCGTGTCCATGAAAAATGCCGCTCCCGTCAATGCCGACGCCATCAAGACGTCGGCGGGGGCACTGACGCGCCTGCCCGTGTGCCGCGAAACGAGCACGCTGGCCGCCGTGACGCTGCTGCAGGAATCAGGGGTGCGCGTGCTGGCGACCGACCTGCAGGCCGATCACTATGTGTTCGAAGAAGATCTGACATTGCCCGTGGCCCTGGTCATGGGGGAAGAGCAGCACGGAGTGAGCAGGCAGGTGCGGGCACGCGCCGATGCGCGCATCCGCATCCCGCAACGCGGCACGCTCGACTCGTTCAACGTGTCGGTAGCCGCCGGCATCGTGCTCTACGAAGCCATGCGCCAGCGCTGGCAGCACTGAACGAAACCAGCCACAAGGAACGGAGCGGAAAAGGTCGAAAAATTGCTCAGTTACACAGAGAGCCGCTGATCACTCGCTGGTTCTCAAATAGTTGCAAGCACTCAACACTACACACTCAACGCTCAACCTCCGGTAAAAACTGCGCACAAACTGCGTCCATCTGCGGCTGAAAGCTGCGGTTTTTTGTCCGGACGACGATGGTCAATAGACCATGGACGATGTACGATGGACAATCGTCCAAATACCCTAAACCTCAGCAATTCAAGCCGAATGGGCCATGGACTCACGCCCTTGGAAGGCATTGGAGGTGAGCGCTTCGAAGCGATAGCCCTGTGCGGCAAAATGCTCCAGCACGCGGGGCAGGGCATCGCGCAAGCGGGGCTCGGCCTTCACGCTGTCGTGAAAAACGACGATGGAGCCGGGACCGGCATGACGCACCACCTGGCGGTAGCAGTCCTCGCCCTTGCGCGTGGTGTCGAAGTCGCCGCTGAGCACGTCCCACATCACGATGCGGTAGTGGCGCTGCAAAAATTTGGCCTGGGCCGGCTTGATGCGCCCATAGGGCGGGCGGAACAGGTCGCTGCCCAGCAAACGCGCACAGCGACGCACGTCCTGAAAGTAGGTGTCGTTTTCGGAAGCCCAGCCGCTCAGGTGATGAAACGTGTGGCTGCCCACCACATGCCCTTCCGACAGGATGCGCTGGATGAGGTCGGGATAGCGCACCACGTTGGCACCCACGCAAAAGAAAGTGGCATGCGCCTGGAAGTCCGCCAGCGTGTCGAGCACCCACGGGGTCACCTCCGGCACGGGGCCGTCATCGAAAGTGAGATACAACACCGGCTCGTCGGTATCCACGCGCCAGTGGAAGGCGGGAAACATGTCCTGGATGAATCGGGGCATTTTGGACAGATACATAGTGCTTCGTAATTCTTTGGGGTACGCGAAATCATTTACATCGTGCGGGCATCCTGAAAGCAGGCTGCCTCTTTTTGGTAACTTTGCCCCGCGCTCGGGGGCACCCGGCATGAAAGTGGCTTGCGTGTGTGGGTGAGCAAGTTATCGTGAAAACGGATAGTCCCCTGCAAATGCTGCCTTCTCCGGGAAAAATATCTGGCTGAAAAAGCCAATATTCAGGTGCAGCGCTCTTTTCCCCTTTTACACTGTTTTGAAAACAAAAAATCGAGTACCGCAATCATGGCACATACACGCGTTCGCTTTGCTCCCAGCCCTACCGGACCGCTGCATATCGGCGGCCTGCGCACGGCGCTCTACAATTACCTGTTCGCACGCCAGACCGGGGGCACTTTCATCCTGCGTATCGAGGATACGGACCAGACGCGATATGTACCCGGTGCCGAGCAATACATCCTCGAGTCGCTGGCCTGGGCCGGTATCCAGCCCGACGAAGGGCCCCGGGCGGGAGGCGACTACGCCCCTTACCGCCAGTCGGAACGCAAACACATCTACCGCAAATACGCCGAGCAGCTCATTGCCTCGGGGCATGCCTACTACGCCTTCGACACGCCCCAAGAGCTGGAGGCGCGCCGCGAGCAGGCGCGCCAGGCCGGCAATCACAACTTCAAGTACGACAGCAGCGTGCGCCTCGAGATGCGCAACAGCCTCACGCTGCCCGCCGAAGAGGTGGCCCGGCTCATCGAGTCGGGCGCCCCGTACGTGGTGCGCCTCAAGGTGCCGCGCGGCGAGATGATCACCTTTCGCGATCGCATTCGCGGCGAGGTGCAGTTTCACAGCGAGGAGCTCGACGACAAAGTGTTGCTCAAGAGCGACGGCATGCCCACCTATCATCTGGCCAACGTCGTGGACGACTACCTGATGAAGATCACGCACGTCATCCGCGGCGAGGAGTGGCTGCCCAGCACGGGCCACCACGTGCTGCTGTACCGCGCCTTCGGCTGGACGCTGCACATGCCCGAGTTTGCCCACCTGCCGCTTATCCTCAAGCCCAACGGCAAAGGCAAGCTCAGCAAACGCGACGGCGTCAGGCTGGGCATCCCCGTCTTCCCGCTCGCATGGCAGGGCGACACACCCGAAGACTCCTTCGCAGGCTTCCGCGAATTCGGCTTCCTGCCCGAAGCCGTGGTCAACTTCCTGGCTTTTCTCGGCTGGAACCCCGGCACCGACCAGGAAGTATTCACGCTCGACGAGCTGTGCCGGGCCTTCTCGCTCGACAAGGTGAGCAAGGGCGGCGCCCGCTTCGATTTCGACAAGGCGCGCTGGTTCAACCAGCAGCACATCCTGCGCATGGACAGCCGCGAACTGGCACGCCGCGTGCGTCCCTGGATCGAAAAGTACGGGCCCCAGCCCGATGAGGACTACCTCGTGGCCTTCTGCGAGCTGATGAAAGAGCGCGTGACGCTGCTGCCCGATTTCTGGACCGAAGGCTATTACTTCTTCGTGCCGGTGCAGCAGTACGATGAGGCCGCCATCAAGAAGCGCTGGAAACCCGAACGCCGCCCGGCCATGGAAGGGCTCGTCGCTGCGCTCGAAAACCTCACCGACTGGACGGCCGAGGCCATCGGACAGACCATCAAGCAGTACCTGACCGACCATGGTCTCAAGTTTGGCGACGTGCTGCCTTTCGTGCGGCTGGCCCTGGCCGGCACCATGAAAGGGCCCGGCGTCAACGAGATGATCGCCCTGCTCGGCAAGGAGACGACGCTGCAGCGCCTGCGCGCAGGCCTCGACCTTTTCGATCGGCTCGTGACGGCCAGCGTCGAATCGGCCGACTGAGACAGGAAGTAACAGCCGGTTTCCCACACCCTGGCCATGCCGGACGCGCTGCCCTCCATATCGCCGAGTCCGCTGCAGCGGCTGCGGCTGCCGTGGACCGAAGCCGCAGGCATTGCCCTGTGGCTGAAACGCGACGACCTGCTGCATCCGCACATCTCGGGCAACAAGTGGCGCAAGCTGGCCCCCAACCTCGAGGCGGCCGTGCTTGCCGGTCACCAGCGGCTGCTCACCTTCGGTGGCGCTTACTCCAACCATCTCGCCGCCGTAGCGGCTGCCGGCCGCCTGCTGGGCTTCGAGACCATCGGCATCGTACGCGGCGAGCGCGTCGAGCCGCTCAACCCCACCCTCGCATTTGCCGAAAGGCAGGGCATGCAATTGCACTTCCTCGCCCGATCCACATTCCGCTTGCGCAAAAAGCCGGAGGCCTGGGCCGAATGGCAAGCGCGCTTCGGGCCGTGCTTCATTTTGCCGGAAGGCGGAAGCAATGACCTGGCCGTATCTGGTTGTACGGCCATCGCACAGGAAGTGGAAAGGGTGGGCGTGCATGTCGATTACTGGATAGTGGCTGCCGGCACCGGCGCCACGGCAGCGGGCATCATCAGGGGAAAGACGCGCGGACAGGTGCTGGCGGTCTCGGCACTGAAAGGCGACTTTATCGAGCGGGAAATCGCCCGACATGCCGGCATCGAGGCAGGCACCCACTGGCAGCTGCTGACCCGCTACCACCACGGTGGCTTCGCCAAATGGACCCCCGAACTCATCGACTTCGTCAACGCTTTTCGACGCACCTCCGGCATCCGCCTCGACCCCATCTACACGGGCAAAATGATGTGGGCCGTGTACCGGCTGACGCTGCAAGGGTTTTTCCCGAAAGGGGCTACTGTCGTCGCCATACATACCGGCGGCCTGCAGGGAATTGCCGGGTTCAATGAAAGGTTTGGCAACCTGATTTGAGATATTTTGCGCAAAGCAAAACGCTCACAGCTCCTTCCTCAACCTTGCCACGGGGATGCCGAGCTGTTCGCGGTACTTGGCCACGGTGCGGCGGGCGATGTTGTAGCCGCGTTCTTGCAGCATGTTTTTGAGTTTCTCGTCGCTGAGGGGTTTGCGCTTGTCTTCGTTCTCGATGATTTCAGTGAGGATTTTCTTGACTTCGAGCGTAGAGACTTCCTCGCCGTCCTGGGTCTGGAGGCTTTCGGAGAAGAAGTCCTTGAGGCGCTTGGTACCAAACTCGGTCTGCACGAACTTGCTGTTGGCCACGCGCGAGACGGTGGAGATGTCCAGACCGGTGATATCGGCGATGTCTTTGAGGATCATGGGACGCAGCTTCCTGGGATCGCCCGTCAGGAAGTAGTCGTACTGGTACTGCATGATGGCGTACATGGTCTTGTACATCGTCTCCTGACGCTGGCGGATGGCGTCGATGAACCACTTGGCGCTGTCGATTTTCTGCTTGATGAACATCACCGCTTCTTTCTCCTTGCGGCTGGGGCGCTTGCCCTTGGTGCGCTCCTTGTAGGCGCGCAGCATCTCCTTGTACTGCTCGCTGATGCGCAGGTCGGGAGCGTTGCGCGTGTTGAGCTGGAGCTCGAGCTCGCCATCGCGGTTGATGATGATGAAGTCGGGCACCACGTAATGCGTGTGGCGCGTGCCCGAGGTATAGCCGCTGGCGGGCTTGGGGTTGAGCTTGAGCACCTGCTCGATGGCATCCTTGAGTTCAGCTTCGCTGATGCCGAGCTGGCGCTGCAGCTTCTGGTAGTGTTTCTTGGAAAACTCTTCGAAATGGTCGGTGATGATGCGCAGGGCCAGCTCGATCGCTTTGCGCTCCTCGGCATCGTGCCGGGTCTCCTGCTCCAGTTTGCGCTCGAGCTGAATGCGCAGGCACTCCTGCAGGTTGCGCGCGCCCGTACCCGGCGGATCGAACTGCTGGATTTTCTCGATCCAGGCTTCGATCTCTTCGGGCGTGACCTGCACGTTTTGCGAGAAGAGCAGGTCGTCCATGATCGACTCGGTGCTTGCACGCAAATAGCCGTCGTCGTCGATGCTGCCGATGATCTGTCGGGCGATGATTTCATCGCGCTCGTCTTCCAGCTCGAGCATGCCGAGCTGCTGAATGAGGTACTCGTGGAAGGTGTTTTCCACGGCCAGGGGCACCTGCTTCTCCTCGTCGTCGGGATTGTAGTTGTCGGCTTTGAACTTGTAGCCGGGTTCGTCGTCTTCGAGGTATTCTTCGTAGTATTCTTCGATGTTGATTTCCTCCTCGGGCACCTCTTCCACCTCCACGTCTTCATATTCGTCCTCGCTCCCTTCGCGCTCCTCATCGGCCGCAGGGGCAAGATCCACCATCTCTTCTTCTTCACCGCCACTGTCCCCTTCTTCGAGAGCGGGGTTGGCCTCGAGTTCTTCCTTGATGCGCTGTTCGAGCGTAGCTGTCGGTATCTGCAGCAGCTTCATGAGCTGAATCTGCTGCGGCGACAGCTTCTGGATCATCTTTTGTGTCTGTGTCTGCTTCAGCATAGGTTCCCCCTTGGTTATACTCGTACGCAAGCCTGATGGCCTGTCTTGTTCAAAAATACATTTTATTTTGCGTGATATGCAACGTAGCATTCCACCTTTCGGTAAATAGGTGGCAAATGTTTTCTCCAAAGTACGTCGCTGGAAAGCGAAGGTAAGGCAGGACGAATGAACTTGCCATGCCTAACCAAAAAACATGCCATATTTTTGTAATATGTTTTCAGGCGACTGTCAGAGAAAATGTCGAACATTGCGTTCAGCACCTGCAACCGACATCACAGCCCTCCGAACGTCAACACGCAAAAACGTGCACAGTCGCTTCTACGGGGGCAAGAGAGTAACGAGTTTGTAAAAAAACAGTTATACTCAACGCTATTCGGGTTGGGAATTATTGACGATAGTCAATGGACGATAGACGATGGACATTTTTGATTGAGCAATCGAGGAACCGAAGAATCGAGTATTTGATAAAAACATGATAATCAAAAAGAAAAACTTTAAACTTTAAGCTATAAACTCTAAACCCTGTTGAATCCAATTAAGTCGTACTAACTCTGAGTCCGAAAAAGTCGTATCAACTTTATGGGTACCCGGTTGATCGGCTCGTACTTCCAACCCAAGCCCGGCCTGCGGAGAGAGGTGGCCGATGCACTTCAGCAGCCGACGGTGCCTTGGCC
>WFYJ01000200.1 GCA_015490175.1 Saprospiraceae bacterium
AAACATCAAGCGCCGCCCCTTGGGGCGGCGCTTGTCTCAACAGGCGCCGGTCGTGCGCTTGGCCGCACGACCGGCGGTCTCAACATGGGGCCAAGGCCCCGCTCAACTGTGTCACTGCCTGTGGCGTGACCGCCGCCATGCAAAATACTTCTACACGCAACTTCATTCGCCGGCGCTGTAAAATGCAAGGATACCAGGCTGCTCAGTGGCAGCGTGTACCTTGACAGGCACCTGCAAGGAGCTCACCCGCAAGACTCTCGATGGGATTACTGCCTTGGGTATTGCGATTATGTCTACTTCGTCGAAGTACATCCGGCCGGTGGGGGGCATACGGTCAAGGAAGTGATTGCCAAAAAGGACTGGACGCATCGCTGGCTGAAGCAAGAAGCGTCCGAGGTTTTGAAACGCAAAGCTCCGAAAAACGCCTGGGTCTGGATTGCCTCAGGGAAAATCGCACTGGGCCGACGCGACAAGTATTCCCACCAACTTGCGCAAAAGGGCATTCATGGCCCAAGGCGGCAGTTTGGGTTGTCTTGATCGCTTGTGCCTTTCGGCAAAAAAAGAAAGGGAACCGGCTGCATTCGGCCGGTTCCCTTTCTCGCTTCAATGGACGGTTGAACCCGCTTTTGCTCAGGGCTTGAAGACCTCGATTTCGTGGGTCTGTACCACCAGGTCGGTGAATTTGCCTTTGAATCGCGTGGCTTTGACGATGTGGTTGTCGATCCAGTGATAGTTGCCGCCGCGCGGCTTGCCCATCAGCAGTCCGTGGTACTTGAAGCCGTGCTTCTTGAGCCATTGCTCCGTCACCTCGCGGTGTTCTTCGGTACGCGAGGTGAAGAAGGTGATGATGTGCCCTTCGTCATACCACTTGTTGATGATCTTGAGCGCATCGGGATAGGGCATGGCGGTGGCCATCCGCTCGGGCTCTTCGTTGGGGATGTCGTCGCAGATGGTGCCGTCGATGTCGATGAGGAAGTTCTTGACATGCGGTGGAAGTATGGGGCTGAGCATTTCCCCTTTTTCGTTGAAAAGCGGTTTCAGCTCTTTGTTTCCATCCTGTTTTTCCTGCGCCATAAAGTCGAGAAGGTTTGTTTGACCGGCAAAGTTATTGTGAAAGCAGCTAAAAGGGGGGCTTTTCTGGCAAAGAAATACGCTTTGCAACGAAAAGTTCAAGCTCCGGCGCCCTCAGAAAGTGATATAGTCCACGGGGTTGACGGGCTTGCCCTTGTACCACAGTTCGAAATGGAGGTGCGGGCCGCTGGTCAGTGCGCCCGTGTTGCCGATGATGGCCACGGCCTCGCCTGCGCGCACGTAGTCGCCCACGTGCTTCAGGAGCGAGGAATTGTGTTTGTAAAAGGTGATGACGTTGTTGGGGTGCTGGATCGCCAGCGTGTTGCCCGTTTCGAGCGTCCAGTCGGAAAAGACGACCCAGCCGTCCATGGCGGCTTTTACGGGGGTGTTGCGCGGCGCGAGGATGTCGATGCCGTAGTGCTTTTTGTCGGGCATGAAGCCGGCACTGATTTCGCCCTGGAGGGGCGGCACGAAATAGAGTTGCTCGAGCGGCACCTCGCGCGGCGAGACATTGACCTGCCCGGCCACATGGGCGGTGAGTTCCTCCAGCTCGACTTCCTGGCGCAGCAATTCTTCTTCCTCGCTCGGGCCGATGGCCAGCAGGTCGAGTGAGTCGTCTTCGCCCGAGAGCGTTTCGGGCTTTTGCACGAAGGTATCGACCTGGGCGGTGAGCATCTTGCGGAAGTTTTCGGTGTACACGCGCTGGGCTTCGATGATCTGTTCCATCGAGTCGAGCTGCTGGTAGATGCGGATGAGCTCCTGATCGCGACGCACGTCGCCATAACCGGGGATCATGCGTTTCAGCGGCGTGAACACGATGAGCATGACGACGATGGCTGTAAGCGTCACGACGAGCGTGGAGATCAACACATAGACGTTGAGCAGGCTGAGGCGGTAGGAACCGATCTCCTCGAACGTCTCGTTGTTCATGATGATGAGGCGATAAGTGTGTTGCAGCCGCTCGCGCCAGCTTCGTTGTTCCTTGTTTTCTTCCGCCATGGGTTATGGGTGGTTGTGATCAAAATATTTTTGCCCGCAAGCAGTTTGAGCCAGTGTGCTGCAGGCAGGCAGATGTCGGCCCAATGGGCTTTCTTTGCAGGTGCCTTGGGGCACGCTTTTGCCGAAAGGCTTCATATTCAAATTGAAGTGCTTTCGCAAAAGGGGCTCAAAATTCGGAATAATTCCCGACACGGGCCAATTTCCAACATTCAAATCATGCCAATGTTGTTTCGCAAAACGACGGCCGCCGCTTGTATGGTGCTGGTGCTGGTGAGCCTGGCCGGCTGTGTGACGCAGAAGAAAAAAGGGGAACGATCGGCCCTGGGCAAGCTATACGAAAATACCACTGCCCGCTACAACGGATATTACAATGCCACCGTCCTGCTCGACGAGTCGCTGCTGGCGCTCGAAGAGCAACACCAGGACAACTACAATGCGTTGCTGCCGCTGTATCCCTACATGGCTACGGACAATGCCCGCTCGGTATCGAGCCAGCTCGACGAGGCCATCAAGAAAGTCTCGACGGTGGTGTCGCTGCATCGCTCCAGCCGATGGACCGACGATTGTTACCTGCTCATGGGCAAGGCGCAGTTCGTGAAGCAGGACTATGAATCGGCCGAGGAGACGCTGGAATACCTGGTCGAGGAGTTTCCGCCCGACAATCCCGTTCAGGAAGTAGCGCCCGAAAAGCGCAAGCCCACGCCCTCGCAGCGCAAGAAGGCCATTCAGGCGGCCAGGAAAGCGCGCGAGAAGACGCGCAAGGAACGCGAAAAAGAGATCAAAAAGGAGCGCAAGGCGCGCGAAAAGGAACGCCGCCGCCGCAACAAGGAGATCAAGCGCATGCGCAAGCTGCGCAAGAAAGGCAAAGCCGTGCCGCCGCGCAAGCCTGCCCGTCCGAAACCCGAAGAAAAAAAGGAGAAGCCCGCTGAGGTCGAGCCGCAGGCGCCGAAGGAGGAGACCGAAGCCACGGCCCAGACTCCGCCTGCCGACACCAGCGGCCTCATCCGGCTGGGTACGGCATCCCCCACCTCGTTCGAAGGGCAGGTCGGCAACTCGCCCCTCGACAAGATCAAGCATCGCCCGGCCTGGCAGGAAGGCATGCTGTGGCTGGCGCGCACCTACATCGAGCGGGGGCGCCGCACGGAGGCCCATCGCATCCTCAGCCAGATGATCGAGTCGCCGGCCACCTACGAGGACCTCCGCAAGGAGGTGGCCTTGGCGCTGGCATGGCTCTACCTGAAAGAAAACAAGCCTGCCGACGCCTTGCCGTGGCTCGATGAAGCCATCGGCCGCACGCGCCGCGGCCCCGAAAGAGCCCGCTACCTGTTCATCAAAGGGCAACTGCTCGAACAACTGGGCCGCAACGCCGAAGCAGCCAATGCCTTCGAAGCGGTGACGCGCTCGGGAGCTACCTACGAAATGGTCTTCAACGCCCGCCTCAACCAGCATCTGATGCGCCTGCGCGCCGGCGAAGCCACGGCCGAGACCGTGCTCAAGGAGCTGGAGCGCATGCTCAAGGACGACAAGAACACCGACTTCCAGGATCGCATCTACTTCACCATGGCGCGCATCGCCCTCGACTCGGGCAAGCGCGACCAGGCCGTGGCCTGGCTCGAAAAATCGATCGAGACGAGCACCAAAGACGAGGCACAGAAAGCCGAGTCGTACCTGATGCTGGCCGACCTGTATTTCGAGGCGGGCGACTACGTCAAGGCCAAGAGTGCCTACGACGCGGCGCTGCAGTCGCTCAATGTGCACCATCCGCGCTACCTCGAGGTCAAGCGCCTGGCGGAAAACCTGACCGACATTGCCCGATACCTCGAGACGATCCACTTGCAGGACAGCCTGCTGGCCATCAGTCGCATGTCGGAGGAGGAAAAGCTGGAGCTGGCTCGCCGCATTCGTCAGGAGCAGGAAGAAGCCCGCCGCAAGGCGCTGCTCGCCGGTGCCGGCGGCCCACAGGGAGGCATCAACAAGAGCAACCCGCGCGCCGGCGGGGTAGCCATGGCCGGTGTCGGTGGTGCCCGCGCCGTGCCCGTGGCAGGTGCCGCCACTTCCTCGTTCTTTGCCTACGACGATCGCGCGGTGCGCAAAGGGATGCGTGACTTTCAGCGCGTGTGGGGCGACCGCCCGCTGGTGGACAACTGGCGCCTGGCGAGCAAGATCAAAGGGTTGCAGGGCGAGGCCGGTGCGGCAGGCGAAGAGGAGATTGCCGTCAACGTCACCGAAGAAGACCTGTCGTCTCTCCTCGCCGACGTGCCCGACACCGAGGAAGAGATCCAGAAAGCGCATGCCGCCATCATGGAGGCCATGTTCAAGCTGGGCGGTCTGTATCGCGACAAGCTGCAGGCCAACGAAAAGGCAGCCCGGACGCTCGAAGAGCTGCTGCGCCGCTATCCCGACAACCCTTACAAACTCGACGCCCTGTACTTGTTATACCTCACGTATACCGATATGGGCGATCTGGCGAAAGCCAACGAGATCAAAGGGCGCATCGTGGAGCAGTACCCCAACTCCAACTACGCGCGCCTGTTGACCGACCCGGCCTGGGCCCGTTCGTTCCGGGACAAAGAGGCGCAGGTGGAGCAGTTCTATGCCGAGACCTATGCCCTTTTCGAGAAAAAACAGTATGCCGAAGTCATCAAGCGCGCCGACGAGGTGGGACCGAAGTTCGGCTCGAAGCACGACCTGATGCCGAAGTTTGCCCTGCTCAAGGCGATGAGCCTGGGGGCCGTGGAAGGGCGCGAAGCGTACGTGAAAGCACTCAAGGACCTCATCGGCCGCTATCCCGACACGCCCGAGGCGGTGCGGGCACGCGAGATTCTGCGTCTGCTCGGCGAGAAGGTGGGCAAGGCACCCATCGCCACTACGGCCCAGGGGCGCAAAGCGCTCGAAGATTCGCCCTTCACCTATGAAGAGGGCAAGTTGCACTACGTCATCGTGGTGTTCGAGCCGGGCGTCAAGCTCACCCAGGCCAAGGCCAACATCGCCGACTACAACAGCAAGTACCACAGCCTCGACAAGCTTCGCATCTCGAACATCTACCTTGGCCCCCCCACCGATCCGACCAAGCTGCCGCTGATCGTGATCCGGCGCTTCCCCAACAAGGAAAAAGCCATGGCCTACTACGAAGGGGTGATGGCCAACAAGAGTGAGTTCGTGAAGCAGGACACGCCGTTCGAGGTGTACCCCATCACCCAGAACAACTACCGCGAGGTGCTCAAGCGCAAATCCCTCGACGGATACAAGGAGTTTTTCGAGGCATATTACCTCCGGTAGCGACGCACGGCGTACGTCGATAAACGCAGGGCGTGCATCGCGTCGTCAGTGCGGCGGCACAGGTTTGCGAGCTGTCGGAGGGCAGGATTTTGCGTGCTGCAGGCTGATTTTTATTGCCGTGCTTTTCATGTGTTGGAAGGAAAAGCCCACCTTTGGGGCGATGGGCAGGGCAGGGAGGCGCATTGCGTTTTTCTCCGTGCCAGAACCATGGAGGTGCTGCACGTGGCCTGTCGTGGTTTTCTCCGTTTGTTGAACCGGTTGACGGCTGAGCCGACCGTAATGAAAATTTTTGCCAGTAGATGAGTGCGCATTCTGCAAGGCGCCCCAAGCTGGGCGAGTTGGCAGCTACCGCTATTTGCGGCAACGATATCAGTTCATCCTGTCTCTACGTGTCGGCATTGGCCATATTGTACGCGGGGCAGTATGCCTGGGTGGCATTGCTCATGGTGGCCGGCGTGTTGTACCTGTTTCGGAAGATCTATGGTGAGGTGGTGGGCGCCCTGCCCCTGAACGGGGGCGCCTACAACGCCCTGCTCAACACCACGAGCAAGAGCATGGCCTCACTGGCGGCCACCCTGACGCTTCTGTCCTACATGGCTACGGCCGTCATTTCGGCCAGCGAGGCGATCCACTACGTGCACAGCGTGCTGCATGCGGTGCCGGTGGTGCCGGTGACCGTGGCCCTGCTGGCCGTATTCATGGGGCTGACCATCCTCGGTATCGGCGAGTCGTCGAAGGTGGCCATCGTCATCTTTCTGACGCACCTCTCGGCTCTGACGCTGCTGGCGGTGGTGGCGCTGCTGTATCTGTTCATGCACGGCATGGACACTTTCGTGGGCAACTGGCAAATGCCCGTGCAGGGCAGCGTCAAACACGCGCTGTTTTTCGGTTTTTCCGCGGCCATGCTGGGCATCTCGGGCTTCGAGAGTTCGGCCAACTTCGTCGAGGAGCAGGCGCCGGGCGTGTTTCCGAAGACGCTGCGCAACATGTGGGTCGTGGTCAGCATTTTCAATCCGCTCATGGCGATACTGGCCCTGGCAGTGCTGCCCATGGCCGAAGTGGCTACCCACAAGGAAGCGCTGCTGTCGTTCATGGGGCACGAGGTGGGCGGCCCCTGGCTTTCGACCCTCATCTCGGTCGATGCGGCACTGGTGCTCAGCGGTGCGGTGCTGACCTCGTATGTGGGTGTGAGCGGCCTGCTGGAGCGCATGACGCTCGACCGCATCCTGCCGCAATTCCTGCTGGCCAAGAACAGCAAGGGCAGCCCCTGGCGCATCATCATCATGTTTTTCTTGCTCAACGTCTCCATCCTGCTCATCACCGGAGGCGAATTGGGCCCTCTGGCGGGCGTGTACACTATCTCCTTCCTGTCGGTGATGGCGCTGTTTGCCATTGGCAACATCCTGCTCAAGATCCGGCGCGCGCGCCTGCCCCGCCCCGAACGGGCCTCGCCCCTGGCCATCCTCGTCGCCATCGTGGCTGTGACGGCAGCCATCATCGGCAATGTGCTGATCAATCCCAAGTACCTCGGGGTATTCCTGGAGTACTTTCTGCCGGCGCTGGCCGTGGTGGTCGTCATGCTCAATCGCACCACGATCCTGGCCGGCATCCTTTACCTGATTCGATACCTGTTCGAACCGGTACAGCAGTTCGTCAAGCGGCTCAACAGCCGCATCCTGCAACTCATCGAGGAGATCAATGCGCAGGAGTTCGTCTTTTTTACCAAAAATGACGACATCGCCACGCTCAACAAAGTCATGCTCTACATCCAGAAAAACGAGCATACCCGCAAAATCAGGTTCGTGACCGTGCTCGAAGAGGGCGAAAAGGTGCCCGAGCAATTGAAGCAGGACATCGAGGTGCTCGATCGGGAATATCCCGAAATCGACATCGAGTTCGTCGAACTGCAAGGCAAGTTCGGCCCCAAGCTCATCCGAAAACTGTCCAAAGAGTGGAAAATCCCGGTCAATTTCATGTTCATCGGCTCGCCGGGCGACCACTTCCCCTATCGCATCGAAGAGCTGGGCGGCGTGCGGCTGATTATCTGAATATTCCCAACGCAAGCCGGTTCAGGAATTTGAGATGGAGTGAAGGAGCGACTGAGCGAAGGAGTGAGCGAGCGCACGAAATTGCACAGTGGTGCCAACGCTCAACGCTACACGCTCAACCCTCAACTTCCACAACCGGTTTTTCCAAACCACTTCGTTTCGGGTATGGGAAGTTGCCGCTCCGGCAATTTCAGCGCTCTGCCTCCAATTGTGTCAGCCGTTGCTGCAGCCTTCCCAGGTACCATTTGTAAAAAACGCGCATCCCCAGCGCAAATAGCAGGCCGCCCAATGCGCTTCCGAGGGCAAGCCGCCCGAAGTCGGGCTGCCCCTCGGCAACGAACCACAGAATGCAAAAGAGCACGACGGCCTGAACCAGGCCAAAACGCAGGAGGAATTTGCCGAAAGGCATCTCTGCAAGCCGGCGCGTCGCTTCCACATCGCGCTCGAGGCGGCGACGGTCCAGGTTTTTTTTGCGGGAAGCATCCATGCTGAAGCGTGATTTTTTCATCCAAAAATATGCAAATGAGGCAGACAGGGGGAACCTTGTTTGTACTTTTTTGTATAAATTGCGGCCCTGGATTGATAATTAGTCTAAATAATCGGTTGGTACCTGATGGAACCGATTGTTTTTCAGTAAAAAACCGGTGTTCATGAGCGACAGTATGCAAACCCTCGAGGCGCACACCAGTAGCGAATACAAGTACGGATTCACCTCGGATATCGAGACCGAAGTGTTTCCGAAAGGGCTGAACGAAGACATCATCCGGCGCCTTTCGGCAAAAAAGGAAGAGCCCGAGTGGTTGCTCGAGTTCCGGTTGAAGGCCTACCGCCACTGGCTGACGCTCGAGGAGCCGCACTGGGCCAACGTCCATTACGACCCGATTGATTATCAGGACATCATCTACTACGCTTCGCCGAAGAAGAAACCGAAGTACAACAGCCTCGACGAGGTGGACCCCGAGCTGCTGCGCACCTTCGAGCGGCTGGGCATCCCGCTCGAGGAGCAGAAAGTGCTGGCGGGCGTGGCCGTGGATGCCGTGCTCGACAGCGTGTCGGTGGCCACCACCTACAAGGAAAAGCTCAGGGAGCTGGGCATCATCTTCTGCTCGTTCAGCGAGGCCGTGAAGGAGCATCCCGAGCTGGTGCGCAAATACCTCGGCTCGGTGGTGCCTTACACCGACAACTTCTTCGCCGCCCTCAACTCGGCCGTGTTCAGCGACGGCTCGTTCGTCTATATCCCGGAAGGGGTGCATTGCCCCATGGAGCTGAGCACCTACTTCCGCATCAACGCAGCCAACACGGGCCAGTTCGAGCGCACGCTCATCGTGGCCGAGAAGGGCAGCTATGTCAGCTACCTCGAAGGCTGCACCGCCCCCATGCGCGACGAAAACCAGTTGCATGCCGCCGTGGTCGAGCTCATTGCCATGGACGACGCCTACATCAAGTACTCGACGGTGCAAAACTGGTATCCGGGCGACAAGGACGGCAAGGGCGGCATTTACAACTTCGTCACCAAGCGCGGCCTGTGCGCCGGCAAGCGCTCGCGCATCTCGTGGACGCAGGTGGAGACGGGCTCGGCCATCACCTGGAAGTACCCGTCGTGCATCCTCAAGGGCGACGACAGCATCGGCGAGTTTTACAGCGTGGCCGTGACCAACAACCGCCAGCAGGCCGATACGGGCACCAAGATGATCCATATCGGCAAGAACACGCGCAGCACCATCATCTCGAAAGGCATCTCGGCCGGCTACAGCCAGAACTCGTACCGCGGCCTGGTGAAGATCGGCAAGCGTGCCGAAAACGCCCACAACTTCTCGCAGTGCGACTCAATGCTCATGGGCGACAAGTGCGGCGCACACACCTTCCCCTATCTCGAAGTGGAAAACGATACCGCCCAGGTCGAACACGAAGCCACCACTTCGAAGATCGGTGAGGACCAACTGTTCTACCTGCAGCAGCGCGGCATCAGCGAAGAGGATGCCATCAACATGATCGTCAACGGCTTCTGCAAGGAAGTGTTCCAGGAACTGCCCATGGAGTTTGCCGCTGAAGCCCAAAAGCTGCTGGCCATCAGCCTCGAAGGCAGCGTAGGGTGAGTTTGAGAGGGAGAGATGGAGTGATGGAGAGAGGAGTGACGGAGAGATTGAGGTTGAGACGCACGGCCGGTAGGGACGCACGGTAGCGTCCGCCTGTCCTGCGTCCATCTGCGGCCGAAGGCTGCGGTTTCAATGGATGAGGAACCGAGGAATCGAGGAACCGAAGAACCGAGGATTTGACAAAAAACTGATAGTCAACAAGAACTTTAAACTTGAGCGCACTGAAAAAAGTCCGTAACAACCCCGAGTTTCGGGGCAAGCAGTGACGACGTAACGACGTAACGACGTAACGACGTAACGACGTAACGACGTAACGACGTGACGACGTGACGACGTGACATCGTGACATCGTGTAACTATAGATAACAAATTGGATTAAAATAAAAAACACATTGCGAATCGTTGCGTTCCCGATACTCGGGACAAGCTTTTGC
>WFYJ01000201.1 GCA_015490175.1 Saprospiraceae bacterium
CTCCCGAATTCTGTGAAAGGTCGTGTCCCCGATCAACTGATTTCAAACTGCGTTTTCTGCGGCCGAAGCCTACAGTTTCAATGGATGAGGAACCGAGGAACCGAAGAATCGAGGATTTGACAAAAAACTGATAGTCAGCAGGAAAAACTTTAAACTTTAAACTTTAAACTCTAAACTCTACACGCAACACCTTTTTGCAGCCGGTCCTTTTTCGGGATGTGAGATCATCTATTCAAGGACACCACCCTGTGAAACTCGGTGCATACTCAGTGTTGCTCCGTGTAACTGAATGGATCTTTCGATTTTTTTCAGCAAGCTCATACAGTCAAATGGACATCCTGAACCAGAAACTCGTACTCGTTTCCAAATCGCCGCGACGCAGCCAGCTTTTGCGCGAGGCCGGCTTCCGGTTCGAGCAGCGCACGGCCGAGGTGGAGGAGGTGTGGCCCGACGACCTGCCGGCCGAGGAGGTGGCGCCCTGGCTGGCAAAGCTCAAGGCCGAAGGCAGCCGCCATTTGCTGCAGGACGAAAACGAAATCCTGCTGACCGCAGACAGTGTCGTGATCATCGACGGAGAAGTACTCGGCAAGCCCGCCAGCCGCGATGAAGCCATTGCCATGCTCGAGCGCCTGTCGGGACGCCAGCACACGGTCATCACGGGTGTGTGTCTGCTTTCGCAAAACAGGGAACGCGTCTTCGCCGGGCGTACCGAGGTGTGGTTCTGGCCACTGGAGCGCGCAGAGATCGAATGGTATGTAGATCAGCATCGCCCCTACGACAAGGCCGGTTCTTATGGCGTGCAGGAGTGGATCGGCCTGTGTCGCGTCCGCAAAATCGAGGGCACCTACGCCAACGTCATGGGCCTGCCCATTGATCTGGTGTACGAAGAGTTGAAGCGATTCGCGAAATGAGGATGGATACAAAAGTCATCCTCCGGCAGATTGCGGAATGATACCTTTGCGCCGCATTGATCACCCAAAACGAGCCAACCATGGAATACCGCAAGGAAAGAGACAGCCTCGGCTACGTCGAGGTGCCTGCCGACAAGTACTGGGGTGCGCAAACGCAGCGCTCGCTGATGAATTTCCGCATCGGCGGCCAGCGCATGCCCGTGGAGATCATTCGCGCTTTTGCCATTCTCAAGAAAGCGGCTGCCTGGACCAACCACGAGCTGGGCGTGCTCGAGGAAGAGAAAGCCCGTCTCATCGCGCAGGTGTGCGACGAGATCCTCGCGGGCAAGCTCGACGACCAATTCCCGCTGGTGGTGTGGCAGACCGGTTCGGGCACGCAGAGCAACATGAACGTCAACGAGGTGATCGCCAACCGCGCGCACGTACTGCACGGCGGCAAACTCACCGACGAGAAGAAGTTCCTGCACCCCAATGACGACGTCAACAAGTCGCAGTCGTCCAACGACACCTTCCCCACGGCCATGCACATCGCTGCGGTGCAGAAGCTGCACGAGGTGACGCTGCCCGGCATGATCCGGTTGCGCGACACGCTCAAGGCCAAAGCCCTGGCCTTCAAGGAGGTGGTCAAGATCGGCCGCACCCACTTCATGGACGCCACGCCGCTGACGCTGGGGCAGGAGTTTTCGGGCTACGTGTCGCAACTCAACCACGGCATCCGCGCCGTCAGGAACGCCTTGCCACACCTGTACGAGCTGGCACTGGGCGGCACGGCCGTCGGCACGGGCCTCAACGCGCCGAGGGGCTATGCCGAAAAGGTAGCGGAGAAGATCGCCGAGCTGACGGGCTGGCCCTTCGTCTCGGCACCCAACAAGTTCGAAGCGCTGGCCGCCCACGACGCCATCGTCGAGGCGCATGGCGCGCTCAAGACCGTTGCCGTTTCGCTCATGAAGATCGGCAACGACATTCGCATGCTGGCTTCGGGGCCGCGCTGTGGCATTGGCGAGATCACCATCCCGGCCAACGAGCCCGGCTCGTCCATCATGCCCGGCAAGGTCAACCCCACGCAGGCCGAAGCGCTCACCATGGTGGCCGCCCAGGTGCTGGGCAACGACGTGGCCATCAACATGGGGGGCGCCACGGGCCATTTCGAGCTCAATGTCTTCAAGCCGATGATGATCTACAACTTCCTCATGTCGGCCCAACTCATCGGCGACGCCTGCCGCAACTTTGAAGAAAAGTGTGCGCGGGGCATCGAGCCCAACCACAAACGCATCGAGGAGCACCTGCGCAACTCGCTGATGCTCGTCACGGCCCTCAACACGAAAATTGGCTACGACAATGCGGCGCAAATCGCCAAAAAGGCCTGGGCCGAAGACAAGACGCTGAAGCAGGCCGCCCTCGAGCTGGGCTTGCTCACCGAAGAGCAGTTCGACGAGTGGGTGCGTCCGGAAAAAATGATCGGCGACCTGAGCCACTTCGACGAGCTGCTCAAGGAGTTCGACTGATCCGGTACGATTCCTGCTTTCGCAAAAAGCGCAGCCTCGCCTTTGCGGAAAAATATCTGCAGCCCAAGGGCTGCGCTTTTGCATAAACGATTATCTTTGCACCCGTTTTCGAACCAAGTTCTTTAACAATGGATGCCCTGACTCCCTTCAATCTCCCGCTGTCGGGCATGAGCTTCGGCATGCACGAGTTCCACTTTCACGTGGACCGGGATTTCTTTGCCTGCTTCGAGGCTTCGCCCCTGGCTCAGGGAGACATGGCCGTGGAGCTGAGCTGCGACAAGCGCTCCGACATGCTGGTGCTCGTGTTCCGCATGAAGGGAACGGTGCGCGCCACCTGCGATCGCTGCCTCGACGAGTTCGATCTGCCGATCGACGTCACCCACCAATTGCTGGTGAAATACGACGATGACGAGCGCGACGAGGCCGAGGTGGTGTACATCCACCGCGACACGCCCCGCTTCAACGTGGCGCGTTTCGTGTACGAGTTCATCCTCATCTCGATGCCGATGATCGTCACGCACGACCACGGTGAGGGCGCGTGCAATCCGGACATGCTGCGCTTCATCACCACCGAAGAGGAGCTCGAAGCACAGCGCAGGGCCGAAGAAGAGGCCGCCCCCGACGACGATGACGACGAGGGCAATGACCTCTGGGACCAATTGAAAGATTTGATTAAGCAAAACTGACCCCCGAGCCTTCAGGCTTTACGGGGAAATAAAATGTGAAACAATGGCACATCCCAAGCACAGAGTATCGAAGCAGCGCAAGCGCAAGCGCAGAACCCATCAGAAGGCAGCCGTGCCCCAGTTGGCCGTCTGCAAGAAAACGGGCGAGACCCACGTGTATCACCACGCCTACTTCGACGACGAAGGCAACATGTACTATCGCGGCCACCTGCTGGTGAAAGCCGTCGAAGACGAAGACTAACGTTTCTTTGCCATGGCAAAGCCCGTAAAAAGCTCCCGTCCGGCGGATGTGGAGCTTTTTGCGTTTGCGCAAGTCACTTTTCGCCTTTCGGCAAACAAAACCCGAACGTCATGAAAAAGATCATCTACACCGACCAGGCGCCGGCCCCTGTGGGCCCCTACAGCCAGGCCGTACAGGTCGGGCAGACGCTTTACGTCTCCGGTCAGATCGCCATTGATCCGGCTTCGGGTGCGCTCGTCACTTCCGATATAGAGGCCGAGACGCACCAGGTGATGCGCAACCTCGGCAAGATCCTCGAAGCGGCCGGCTGCACCTTCGAGCATGTGCTCAAGTGCACCGTTTTTGTGTCCGACATCGAGCTGTACGGCCGCATCAATGCCGTGTATGCCGAGTATTTCGACGAGGCCACAGCACCTGCGCGCGAGTTGGTGCAGGTGGCCAATTTGCCGAAAGGCGTCAATGTCGAAATTTCGGCCATCGCCGTGGTGCCGTAGAGACGTTGCATGCAACGTCTCTTTTGCATAAGCATGCAACGTCTCTGCTTTTTGCGAAAGCACAATAAAGGAACATCATCCATGAGTGAAGCAAAGCGAAAACAGGTGCTCTCGGCCATCCAGCCGACGGGCGACATGCATTTTGGCAACTATTTCGGCGCCGTGAAGAACTGGGTGGCGCTGCAGGAAAAGTATGACTGCATTTACGGCGTGGTGGACTATCACGCCATGACCATGCCGTTCAACCCGAAGAAGCTGCGCGCGCACACCTGGGAACTGGTCTTCAACCTCCTGGCCGTGGGCGTCAAAGCCGAAAGCCTGTTCATCCAGTCGCTCGTGCCCGAACACACCGAGCTGTGCTGGATTTTCAACTGCTTCACCTCGTACGGCCAGCTCACGCGCATGACTCAGTTCAAGGACAAGAGCCGCCAGAGTGAGGAAGCTGGCGGCGGGTTCATCTCTGCCGGCCTGTTCGACTATCCGGTGCTGCAGGCGGCCGACATCCTGATCTACCGGGCCGACTACGTGCCCGTGGGTAAAGACCAGGAACAGCACCTCGAGCTGACGCGCGACATCGCCCAGCGTTTCAACCAGCAGATGGGCAAGGAATACTTCGTGCTGCCCGAGCCGCTCTTCACCGACACGCCCAAGATCGCCTCGCCGGCCGACCCCACCCGCAAGATGAGCAAGAGCGCCGGCGACAAGCACTACATCAGCCTGTTCGAAGACGAGGCGCGCATACGCAAAAAGATCCGTTCGGCCGTCACCGACACGGGTGCTACGCCCGAAGGCCAGATGAGTCCGGGCGTGAAAAACCTCTTCGAGTTGCTCAAGGCTTCCGAGGACATGGATGCCTACGAGTCATTGATGAAGGACTATCAGGCCGGCACCCTCAAGTACGTGAACCTGAAAGACGCCGTGGCCGATGCCCTCGTCCGCCTGAGCGATCACTTCAAGGAGCGCAAGGCCGCCCTCATGGCCGAGAAAAAGGAAGTCAAGCGCCAGATCAAGGAGTCGTCGGCGCGCATCCGCACGATCGCCCAACAAACCGTGCGCGACGTCAAGGAGCTCTGCGGCCTCCAAAACGTGAAAGGGTAGAGACGGTCATGTAGAGACGTTGCGTATGTAGAGACGTTGCATGCAACGTCTCTACCCCCAAACGCGCAACGTCTCTACCCCCAAACGCGCAACGTCTCTACCCCCAAACGCGCAACGTCTCTCAAAACGGAAACCCGAGCGCCAGGTTCCAATTCAGGTCGGTGAGTTTGAAGGTGCGCGGGTCGCGCCAAAAGCGGCCCTGCTCATCGGGGTAGTTGTTGCGCAGGGGCAGCCCCCAGTCGGAGCGCACCACGAAATAGGTGGCATCCCATCGGATGCCGAAGCCGGCAGAGACGGCCATTTGTCGCAGAAACGACTCGCCAAGCAGCCGGCCCGAAGTGTCGTAGGTATTGGTCAGGTAGAACTTCGAGCCGGGGCGGTCGGGATCTTCGTCGAGGGTCCAGACGTTGCCCGCGTCAACGAAGAGTGCACCCTCGTACACCTGCCCCCAGAACTCGAGCACTTTGAATCGGTATTCGAAGTTGGTTTCGAGCATGATGTGGCCTGTCTGGTAGAAGAGCGGCCGGTTGGCCTTGTTGGTGGTCAGCGGATCGCGGTAGCGGCCCGGGCCGAGGGCGCGTGCCGGCCATCCGCGGATGCTGTTGGGGCCACCCACCCAGAATTGCTTCAGATAGGGCACTTCGTCGGCATTCCCAAAGGGGACGATGAGGCCGCCGGCCAGGCGCAGTGCCACGGACTCGCGCGGCTTGAACTGCTGGTGCCAGGCCACATCCATGTTGAGGCGGGCGTATTGTGAGAAGGGAATGTCGAAGAAAGTCCAGCGGGTGGTGTTTCCCGTAAGGGCGTTGGCCAGCTCGTTGCCGAGCCATACTTCCAGCCCCGACAGCTCGAAGCCCGTGTTGAGCGACCAGTAGCGGTTGTGGCGCAGGGGCGAGCGCCGCGTCCAGTTGAAGTTGCGGAAAAACACGCCGGTGATGAGCTGGCGGGCAAAGCTGCGTTGCAGGAAGGGGTTGGCGGCAAGGATGGAATCGAATGCCGGCCGCGTCGATGGCGACAGGTAGTCAATGCCGAAGTGGTTGACGTACAGGTGCTCGCGATTGCTGATGTTGAGGTCGTAAGAGTAGAACGTGCCGTTGAAGAGGTTGTAGTCGTAGTACTGCAGCAGCTTGATGAGGTTGTAGCTGAGGCCAAAGCGCGTGGTGGCCTGGCTGTGCAGGGCGCGGTACACCTTGTCGGGAATGATGCCCAGCCGGTTGCCGAGGCGCCAGGTGTGGCCGAAGTCCACGAAGCGGGGCACGAGCAGCTCGGCCTGCACCTTGAAGTCGATGTTGTTGTACACGGTGTCCTGGCCGGAAAAGACAGCCACGGGATCCACCTCGAAAACGCCCTGCACGTTGCTGACCAGCAGCTCGGCGCCGTGCAGCAGGTTGCGGCTCTTGAGCGAGGGGCTCAGGCTGAAGCCCATGAGGTTGGGGGCGCCCACGATGCTCTTGCGCTGTGAAGTGTTGATGTTGATGTCCGTGTCGAAGCCCAGCTCCCACTGTTTGTTGGGCGTCAGGTAGATGTAGAGTGCCAACTCGCCCGGGCGGTCGGGCAGGGGCTCGGGCCGGATGCCGACGTTGCGGTAGATGCCCAGTTCGCCCAGGCGCAGGCGCGAGCGTTCCACCCGGTCGAAATGGTACCATTCGCCCGGGCGTACGAAAAGCGCTTCGAGGATGGTTTTTGGCTTGACCGGAAAGCCGTCGGGCCCTGCCCGAAAGCGCACCTCGCCGATGACCGTGTCGCGGTAGGGTACCGAGTCGGGCAGCGGGCGATAGTCGGGGTAAACGACGATTTCGCCGATGCGGAAGCGCTGGTGTGATTGCCCTGCCGCCGGCGGCAGGATTTCGAGGCGCAGCCGCACCCGCGTGCCGAGGCTGTCGCCTTCGAGCCCGTCAATGTATTGTGGATAGAAAAAGGCAAATCCTTCGTTGCGTAGCAAACGAGTGATGCGTTGTACCTCGCGTTCGTAAATCTCGGCCGAGACGGGCAATTCGGGCTTCAGCAACGATCCTTCGACGATGAGGGGCAGGAAAGGTTGCAGGGCCGTGTCGCGCGTCTCGTAGGTCACCGTGTCGATTAGGTATTGCGGGCCCGCCTCGACGTGGTAAGTGACCGAGACCCGCGTGCTGTCTTTGTTGAAGCGTGCATCGTAGTGTGCCTTGGCCAGGAAGTAACCCCGGTGGCGCAGAAAGTTGACCATGGCGCGGCGCGTGGCTTCCGTCAGGGCAGGGTCGTAGATGGCGGGCGGTTCACCGAGCAGGCGTTTTTCCCAGCGTGCCACGCCGCGGCCCAGGCGCGTGGTGCAGGAGTCGGGCGGCGAGGTCAGCCAGATCCACTCGCGCGGCACCCACAGCAGCTTGCCGTTGGGCTTCTGCTTGTACACGTAGGTGAGCTGGTCGGTGAGGTTGCCCGGGTTGCGCACCTGCTTGCGGTCTTCGAGCACGATCCTGTTTTTGCGCAACAGCGCCTCGCCGGGAGCGAGGTACTTTGTGCTGTCGCAACCACTGCACAGCCACATACAGCCCACCAACAGGAGGCCCGAATGGAGTTGCCATCGCTTCATGGGGCAAACATATTGGCTTTTGCCTGAAAATGCCTGCGCCGACCGATGCGGCCGCCAGGCTGCTGCCACCGGCCGGGGAAGATAGATGATGGCCCCTGCTGCCGCATTGCTCCGGAATCCCTTTCTTCGCATCATGGAACTGTCGAAGGCGAAGAAGAATCTGTTGATGAACCTGCGCAAGGCGCGCTACCGCAAGAAACACGGCCTGTTCGTGGTGGAAGGCGACAAGCTGGTGCGCGAGGTGCTGGCCGGCGGCTGGAAGGTGGAATGGCTGGCGGCCCTGCCGCGCTGGGCCGAAGGGGCCCGTACCGACGTGCCCGTCTCGGTCGTGTCCGAACGCCAGATGAAGACCATCACGCAGATGGCCTCGCCGCCGCCCGTGCTGGCGGTGGTCCATATCCCTTCGGGGCGCGCTGCCTTGCCGGCATCCGACTGGTACCTCTATCTCGACGGCATTCGCGATCCGGGCAACCTGGGCACCATCTGGCGCATTGCCGACTGGTTTGGCATTCGGGCCATTCTCTGTTCGCCCGACACGGCCGACCCCTGGAATCCGAAAGCGCTGCAGGCGTCCATGGGAGCGTTCCTGCGGGTGCGCGCCGTGGAAGGCGAGGCCGGCCATTGGAAAGCGACATTGCCCGACCATGTCTGGGTGGCAGCCGACATGGAGGGCGTGCCCGTGTCCGGGTTTGCGTGGCCGCAAAAGGGCGTGCTCGCCATCGGCAACGAGGGGCGGGGGCTGCGCCCGGAAGTGTTGAACCTGAGCAATGAACGCATCACCATTCCGCGTCATCCGGCAGGGGGCGCCGAGTCGCTGAACGCCGCCGTGGCCACGGGTATTCTGTGTGCGTCGTTGCGGCAGGTACTTGCGCCTCGCGGGTGATTTTGGCTCGGATACATGACAAATTGCGAAAAGTCACCCATTCTTCCGGCGGGCAGGCGTAATTTGGCGAAAGCCAAAAAAAGAGTTTGGCGTTTAGCGTTCAGAGTTTTGTGCGGCTATGAGTCATTTGTTCGAGAATCCTCGAAACTTCGGTTTTTCAAATCAGCCATGAAAATTGTCCATCGTTCATCGTCCATGGTCTATTATGATCTATTTTGACCATCGTCCGGACAAAAAACCGCAGCCTTCGGCCGCAGAAAGACGCAATTTGCGCGCAGGTTTTAGAATTCTGTGGAACTCAGTGTATCCTCTGTGGCTACGCTGTGTAACTGAACAATCTGCCGGCTTTTTCCAGCAGGCTCAGTCCGCGAATCCTCGATTACCAAAACAAAATTTCCAGTCTTATGCGACAAACATTTACCCTTCTGCTCGCCGCTTGTTTTGCCTTTGCGGCAAATGCCCAACAACTCGTGCTCACCGGCGTTTTCGATGGCCCGTTGCCGGGCGGGCAACCCAAAGGAGTGGAGCTGTACGTGCTCGAGACGGTGCCCGACCTGAGTGCGTGGGGCCTCGGCTCTGCCAACAACGGACAGGGCTCTGACGGACAGGAATACACTTTTCCCGCCGACTCGGTCGCTGCCGGCACCTATCTGTGGGTGACGCTCGATGCGGCTGCATTCGAGAGCTTCTTTGGCTTTCCGCCCACTTACGTGGACAGCATGGGCGCCGTGGCGGTCAATGGAGATGATGCCATCGAGTTGTTCCACGACGGCGAAGTGGTCGATGTGTTCGGCGATATCCACACCGATGGTTCGGGCCAGCCGTGGGAATACCTCGATAGCTGGGCCTACCGCGTGGACGGCACCGGCCCCGACGGCGAGACCTTCGTGCTGGGCAACTGGACCTTCGGCGGCCCCAACCTGTTCGACGGCACCGCTACCAACAGCGAGGCAGCCAACCCGATGCCCATCGGCACCTGGATGCCTGTGGGTGTCCAGATGATTGACGCCAAGGACGACGATGCCACCGTGGAGCAGGGACAGAGCGTGACGGTGCCCGTGCTCGACAACGACTTTTTGCCCAATGGCTGGAGCAGCCTGCAGGTGCCGGGTGCGCCGGCCCTCGGCAGCGCTACGGCTAATGCCGATGGTACGGTCACGTACGTGGCTCCGCCTGACCAGTGCGATCTGACGGATGTGTTCAGCTACGTGGTGTGCGATTCCCTGTCGTGCGATACGGCGGTCGTGAGCGTTGAAGTGACCTGCCCGCTGCAGTATCCGGCCTACGACATCGCGACGGTGACCACGGAAGATGCGCAGGGCGTGGCCGACTCGCTGGGTGTGCTGTGCACGCTGACGGGCGTGGTACACGGCATCAACATGCGACCGCAGGGCCTGCAGTTTTTCCTGCTCGACAATACCGGCGGCATCATGGTATTCGAGTTCGACAATCCGTTCGGTTACGTGGTGCAGGAGGGCGACGAGCTGATGATCAAAGGCGAGATTGATCAGTATCGCGGCATGACGCAGTTGCGCCCGCACGAGCTGACCCTGCTCAGCCAGAACAATCCGCTGCAGCCCGTTGCCGACGTGCCCATGCTGGGAGAAGACACGGAGGGGCGCCTGGTGCGCCGCATGAACGTCTCGCTGGTCGATCCGGCCCAGTGGCTGGGTGACGGCAGCAGCTTCAACGTGGCCATCACGGACGGCACGGTGGTCGATACCATCCGCATCGACAACGACAGCGAGCTGGCGGACATGCCGGCGCCGCAGGGCGTGTTTCACGTGACCGGCCTGGGTGGCCAGTATGCGCCTTCGTCTTCGCCGCCCTTCACGAGCGGCTATCAGTTGTTTCCGCGCTATGCGGCCGACATCGAACCGGTGACGGCCGTGCCCGAGGTGGCAGCAGACCACGGCATCAGGATATGGCCCGTGCCGGCCGGCGAGGTGCTTTTCGTCCGGTCCGAGCAGCCCATCCGGTCGCTGCGCGTTTTCGACGCTATGGGCCGTGCACAGGCGGTCGGGCTCGATTTGCCGAAAGGCGAAATCCGCATCGCCCATTTGCCGGCAGGCGTGTACACCGTGCTCATCGAACGCGAAAACGGCATCTTTGCGGGCCGGTTCGTCAAACAATGATGTGATGCGCGGGCTGGCAGCATCCGTACTGCCGGCCCGCGTTTCTGCCCGCACAATTCGGTTGCTTGTGATGGAACGAGGAAGTGAAGAGAGATGGAGTGCCGATTGAACCGATTCCACCGATTGAACCGATTTGACCATTTGCGCACAGGATTTCCCGGCCCACCTTGAAGTGAGTACAAAACGATAGCGAGCATGAGTAAAAAGTCCAGGATTGGCGTGGCCCTGTCGGGCGGAGGCACACGGGGCATCGCCCATGTGGCCGTGTTGAAGGTATTGGAGGACCACGGCATCAGGCCCGATGTGGTGGCGGGAACGAGCGCGGGGGCCATAGCCGGTGCGCTGTACGCTGCCGGCTGCTCCACCGACGACATGTTGAAATTCGTCAAGGAGGCGGCCTCGATCTACAAGGTCTTCAAGTTCGAGCTGCCCTCGCTGGGGCTGACGAGCCTGGACAAGCTGCGCGAGCAGTTGGCGAAATACATTCCGTTCGAGACCTTCGAGGAATTGCCGCGCAAGTTCCTGTGTGCGGCGGCCAACGTGCACACGGGCAAGGTGAAATACTTCCACGAAGGCCCATTGCTCGATGCGGTCATCGCGTCGGCCAGCGTGCCCATCGTGTTCAAGCCCATGAAAATTGACGGCGAGCTCTACGTGGATGGTGGCCTGCTCGACAACCTGCCGGCAGGGGCGCTGCGACCTTTTTGTGATGCCGTCATCGGCGTCAACGTCACGCCCCTGGCGCCGGCTTCGGCCAAAGAATTGAGCTCGACCTTCGCCCTTGCCCAGCGCGTGTTTTACCTCACGGTGGTGGACAACACCACCAAGAGCTACAGTTTTTGCGATACTGTGATCGAGGTGAAGGAGGCACACAAGTATCACCTTTTTTCCTTTGGCGTGGATGACGACATCTACAGGGCCGGCCTCAAGGCAGCTCGCCGGCAGATGGATCGCGTGCTGGAAGAGCTGAAGCCGTTTATGTGATTCGATTATCGCATCCCAAGAGAAAACCCCGCGCCGTCCATTCCATCGGGACAGGACGAGCGCGGGGTTTTCTTTTTTGGCCAAGCCAAATACGGCCAGAGGATTATTTGTTTCGGCCGATGCAGTTGAGGTCTTCGAAAGCCTGGCGCAAGCGTGCCGAGAAGCTTTTTTCGCCCTCGCGCAGCCACTTGCGCGGGTCGTAGTACTTCTTGTTGGGCTTGTCGTCGCCTTCGGGATTGCCTATCTGACTTTGCAGATAGTCCTTGTATTGCTCGTAGTAGCCCTTGACTCCTTTCCAGAAGGCCCACTGCAGGTCGGTGTCGATGTTCATCTTGACGGCGCCGTAGCTGATGGCCTCGCGGATTTCCTCTTTCGACGAGCCGCTGCCGCCGTGGAAGACGAAGTTGATGGGCTTTTCCCTGTCGAGACCGAATTTCTGGCGTACGTAGTCCTGCGAGTTCTTCAGGATGATGGGCTGGAGTTTGACGTTGCCGGGCTTGTACACGCCGTGCACGTTGCCGAAGGCAGCGGCGATCGTGAAGCGATGGCTCACCTTGGAGAGTTGCTCGTAGGCATAGGCCACCTCTTCGGGCTGGGTGTAGAGCCTGGAGCTTTCGATGCCGGTGTTGTCCACGCCGTCCTCTTCGCCGCCGGTCACGCCCAGCTCCATCTCGAGCGTGATGCCCAGCTTGTCCATGCGCTTGAGGTACTCGACGCAGGTGGCCACGTTCTCCTCGAGCGGCTCTTCCGAAAGGTCGAGCATGTGGGAGCTGAAGAGCGGATAGCCGCGCTCGCGGAAGAAGCGCTCGTTGGCTTCGAGCAGGCCGTCAATCCACGGCAGCAGCTTGCGCGCGCAGTGGTCGGTATGCAGGATGACGGTCACGCCGTAAGCTTCGGCGAGGTTGTGCACGTGCAGGGCACCCGAGATGGCGCCGAGTACGGCTGCGCGCTGGTTGTCATTGGGCAGGCCCTTGCCGGCATAGAAAGAGGCGCCGCCATTGCTGAACTGGATGATGACGGGCGACTCCACGTCGCGAGCCGTCTCCAGCACGGCATTGATCGAGTTGGTGCCCACGACATTGACTGCAGGCAATGCGAAGTTGTGTTCGTTGGCGTAATTGAGCAGTTCGGTCACTTCGTCGCCGTGCAGCACGCCGGGACGGAATCTGGTTCTGGTGGTGGTACTCATGACATGGATGTTTTGAGGTTTTACCTGGCAGGGATTTGCTCTGGCAAATATAGCAAAGGCAGGGCTTGCCATGCCGCCCATCGGGGCAACATACCGCCACGGTCAGAACAGGTTGCTGCGTGCGGTGACGAGGGCCGACTGTGGGTGGCGGTTCCACTGCAACTGCCTGAAAGTGTGCTTGCGCAGCAGGTAGTACTGCACCAGGATGTTGCCCGGGTAACGACCGATATTCGAGCGGTCGGGGCCGATGCTGTGGCGGGCAATGATTTCTTCCGTTTCCCTGCGCTTTCGCAAAAAGGAGGGTACCAGTTTGTAGAAAGAGAGGTGCGCTTTCAGGATAGCCCACACGTGTAACGGCCCCTGCTGCAGGCCCAGCATCAGGGCGGCCAGGCCGTCGAGCACGAGACGCAGCGGGAGCAGCCACCACAGACGTGCCGCCGGTTCGTTCTTGAGGAGGGTGAGCAGGCTGTTGCGGAAGTTGAGGAACGTCTTGCGGGGATGGCCATAACCCAGCGTCTGCCCGCCCAAGTGCCACACGACCGATTCGGGCTCTGCGATGATGCGGAAGCCCGCGCGCTTGAAGCGCCAGCACAGGTCGATCTCTTCGACATGGGCGAAAAAGGTATCGTCGAAGCCGCCGAAGGCATGGAAGCGGTCGGCACGCACTACGAAGGCGGCTCCCGATGCCCAGAACACTTCCACGGCCTCGTCGTATTGGCCTTCGTCTTTTTCGAGGGTGCCGAAAATGCGCCCGCGGCAAAAAGGATAGCCCAGGATGTCGATAAAGCCTCCGGCAGCACCGGCATATTCGAAATACTCCTGCTTGCGCAGCCAGCGCACCCTGGGCATGGCCGCAGCAATGCTCGGGTGTCGTTCCATCCAGTCGATCAGGGGATTCAGCCAGTCGGGCTCGGGGCGCACGTCCGTATTGACGAGGGCGTAGTAGTCGGCCGTGACATGACGCAAGGCTTCGTTGTAGCCGCCGGCGTATCCCTTGTTTGCCGAAAGGCGGATGAGCTGCACCTCGGGGTATTCCTGCTCCACGAATTCGGCCGAGCCGTCGGTGGATCCGTTGTCGGCCACTACGACCTTCAGATCGGGATAGTCGGTGGCCAGCACGTGCGGCAAAAACTGGCGCAGCAGCTGGCGGGTGTTGTAGTTGAGCAGCACGATGGCCACAGTGGGGCGCCGGCGTGTGGTCTGTTCTTCCTCTTCGGCGGCATCGAGGATGTTTCTGGCAATGTCCAGGTCGCGCTGGATCTGCAAGCGCAGCGCATCGGCGCTCTCGAAGCGCTGGTCGGGACGGATGAAATCGACGACTTCGATGATGAGCCGGTCGTGGTAGATTTCCTTGTTGAAATCGAAGATGTGCACCTCCACCGTGCGCGCACTGCCTCCATCAACGGTGGGGCGGCGGCCGATGTAGAGGGCGCCCTTGTGGCGATGGCCCTTGTAGGTGACGAAAGCTGCGTAGATGCCGTCGGGGGGCAAGAGTTTTTCCTTTTCACGCACCTCCACGTTGGCCGTGGGGAAGCCCAGCTCGCGGCCCACCTTCTTGCCATGGACGACGGGCCCGATGATGGGGAAATAGTGGCCCAGCAGCTTGTTGGCCGTGCGTATGTCGCCCGAACGGATGGCCTCGCGGATGCGCGTCGAGCTGACGGCGGCTTCATCCACCAACTGGGCGGGAATTTCCACCACGCGAAAGCCCGCCTTGCGGCCGTACCACCTCAGGAAGTTGATGTCCCCTTGGCGGTTGTGGCCAAAACGATGGTCGTAGCCGATGACAATGGTGTGTGGGTGAAAGCGCGCGATGAGGAAGGACTCGATGTATTCGTCGGCGCTCATCTGGGCAAACTCGAGCGTAAAGGGCACCACCACGAGGTGGTCAATGCCGTACTGCCGCAGCAGGTGGATTTTTTCCTCGATGGTGGTCAACAAGCGGATGTGTTCCTGCCTGGGATCGACCACCAGGCGCGGGTGGGGATGGAAGGTGACCACGATGCTTTCCCCGCCGACCTGTGCGGCTTCTTCCTTCAGTTTGGCCAAAATCTGCTGATGACCCCTGTGAACGCCGTCGAAGGAGCCAATGGTCAGCACCGCACGCTGAAACTCGGGAAGCTGGTTGATGGCGTTGTGCACTTGCATGACGGCGCAAATGTAGTTTGATCCACGTGCGCAGGGAAATTTTTCTGGAAAGGATGATATGTTGACTGGGCGCGCAATGGACGGCGCCTCTTTGAGGGTGGAATCGGTTGAATCGGTATAATCGGTTGAATCGGTATAATCGGTGTATACTCAATTCAAAGTGGTTCGGGAAATCCTGTGGCAATGGTTGAGGGTTTAGAGTTTAATGTTTAAAGTTTTTTACATTGATTATCAGTATTTTGTCAAACCCTCGGTTCCTCGGTTCCTCATCCATTGAAACCTCAGTTGTCGCGCAGTTTGCACAATCGGACACTCCCGCTCTCTTCTCACTCCGTCACTCCTCTCTCCATCACTCTGTCTCTCCATCTCTCCATCTCTCTATCCCTCCATCCCTCCGTCCCCCTGTCGTCGCAGGATCATCTGCAAGAAATTCCCGTACCAGGTTGCGCAGAGTATATATTTGCCCCCCGTGAATGTAGAGCGATTCATAGCGAGGCGTGTGGCCCGAAGCTCGGGCAAGTCCTTTTCCCGGGTCATCATCCGGATTGCGGTGGTGGCCGTGGCCCTGAGTGTGGCCGTGATGATTCTGACCACCGCCCTCATCCGTGGCTTCAAACACCAGATCAGCGACAAGATCTTCGGCTTCTGGGGGCACATCCACATCACCAGTGCCGATGTAGGCCGGAGTATCGTGGAGACGCGGCCCGTATCGGTCGAGCAGGACTTCTATCCATCACTCGACACCATTGGCCGCCTGAGCTATCTCGAACAAAGGGAAATTTTCGGGTACGAGCTGCCCTTCCAATGGCCGCGCCAGACCCATGGCGGCATCCGTCATATCCAGGTCTTTGCCCTCAAACCCGGCATCATCAAGGCGGGCGACCAGATCGAAGGCATCATCCTCAAAGGGGTAGGGCCGGATTTCGACTGGTCTTTTCTGGAGCAGTATCTGGTGAAGGGAAGGCCGCTGGCATTGGACACCGCCCATCCAACGCGTGAAGTGCTCATCTCGCAGCAGACGGCCGACCGCCTCAGGCTCGACACGGCCGATCAGTTTATCGTTCACTTCGTCGAGCGCAATCAGCAGATTCGGAGGCGTTTCAAGGTCGCGGGCATTTACAAGACCGGCCTGGAAGAATATGACAAACGGTTCGCGCTCGTCGATATACGCGTCATCCAGCAACTGATGGGGTGGGACAGTACCCAGGTGGCCGGGTTCGAGATCTTCCTCGACGACATCCGCGACCTGGACGTCTTCACCGAGTACATCTATTACGAAGTTTTGCCCAACGACCTGTGGGCTGAAACCATTCGCGAGAAATTCCCCAGCATCTTCGAATGGCTCGAGCTGCAGGACATCAATGAGGTCGTCATCATCGTGCTGATGCTTGTCGTCAGCGTCCTCAACATGGTGACCATGCTGCTCATCCTTATCCTCGAGCGCACCAACATGATCGGCATCCTGAAAGCGCTGGGGCACACCAACTGGGGCATTCGCAAGATTTTCCTCTACTACGCCGGCTGGATCATCGGCATGGGGCTGCTGTGGGGCAACTTGATCGGACTTGGGCTGGCTTTCCTGCAACAGCAATTCGGGCTGATCCGCCTTTCCGAAGCCGACTATTACCTCAAGGTGGCGCCGATCGAGCTGGACTTCCGGGTGATCGTGGCCATCAATGTGGGCACGCTGGTCGTCATCCTGCTGTTTTTGCTCCTGCCGTCGTGGTTGGTGGCACGCATCAGTCCGGTACGCGCCATCCGGTTCCGCTGATTCGTCCGCCGGTTCACTACCTTTGCGAAGTTTTTCAAGACAACCCCTGCGGATGGTCCGTTACTACCTCAAAAAGGAAGGAAAAGTCGTCACCGTGCCCGAGCCGGTCGAAGGCTGCTGGGTCAACATCGAACCGCCGTTCAGCCAGGAAGAGCTGGAGGAGGTGGCTACGCGCTTTTTCTTTCCGCTCGACTTTCTCACCGACGCCCTCGATATCGACGAGCGGTCGCGCTACGATCGCGAAGACGATGCCCGCCTGATCATGCTCAACGGACCCGTCCTCAACGAATTCGAAGACGACAACGACGCCATCTTCATCACGGTGCCCATCGGTATCATCCTCGTGCCCGACTACACCATCACCATTTCGGCATACGAAAATCCGGTGCTCGAGCTTTTTGTGGAGAACAGGATCAAAAATTTCGATCCGACCAATCAGCAATTGTTCGTCCTGCAAATCATGGAGCAGACGGTGTACCGCTACCTCAACTGCCTCAAGCAGCTCAACATGCGGCGCCACCTCATCGAAAAAGAGCTCTACCACTCCAGCCGAAACGAAGAGCTGAAGCAACTGCTCAGCATCGAAAAGACACTGGTGTATTTCGTCAACTCGCTCAGCGCCAACGAGCTGCTCAAGATGAAGATCAAGCGCATAGACTTTCTCGGCATCCGCCACGATGAAGACCTCAGCGACCTGTTCGAGGACATCATCATCGACAACAACCAGGCCATGGAAATGTCGCGCGTCTATACCGAGATCCTCAATGGCACCATGGATGCCTATGGCTCTATTATTTCCAACAACCTCAACATCGTCATGCAGCGGCTCACCCTCATCACCATCATCCTGATGGTGCCCACCCTCGTGGCCAGCTTCTACGGCATGAACGTGCATCTGCCGTTCCAGGACCAACCCTACGCGTTTTATCACCTCATCGTCATTTCGGTGGTGCTCTCCCTGCTCGTGGCTTGGTATTTCCAGCGCAAACGCATGTTCTGATCAACGGCCCGTTTGCCGTTATCCTCTTTTTCAACCGAGTTTTCCACATTGTGGATAAGTGGGAGATCCCTTTGTTTTGCAAGGTTTTGCTATAGTTTTCCACATTTTGTGGAAAACGCAAGTGGCGCTGAGCCGGCCATTGCCGTAAATTGGCATCCGATTCGGGCATGCGATGGGAAAACGACCTTCACAGGCAGACGGAATCAAACCAACTTACTGATACTTTCCTGGTCGCTACACAATAGCCGAGTACCGCGGCAAAGGGTAGCATGACCTCTGGGGGGATCGAACGGAACACACAAACAGGCACATGTAGTTCGGACCCCCGTATGCCCATTCCAAGTCTGGCACACACCTGACGGATCATCCGATTCCCTTCCTGCACCTCGGTGGAGGAAGGGAATGGTGGGCCATGCCTGCAGCAGTGTGGGTTGTGGAAAAAAATTGGAAAAATACCGCATGGGGAATGCCTGCTTTCCGCATCCGTAAAGAGGACTTTTGCGTAGGATCAATGAAGCGCATCAGTGGTGGACGTGGAGCGCAGGCGTGTGCAAAGCGCTGCGACATGAGTGCCACCGAGGCGATGTATTTGACTGCAAGTGAATCAATAATAACCTGAAAAACTCGTTCCAGATGGTATCCATTGCCAAGTCCACCAACCCGGTGCGGGTGTACACCTTCGAGGAGGTGCTCAAGGCCTCGATCGAGTACTTCAACGGCGACGAGCTGGCCGCCAACGTTTGGGTGAACAAGTACGCCCTGAAAGACTCGGAAGGGCGCATTTACGAACTGACGCCCGACGACATGCACCGTCGCATGGCGCGCGAGATTGCCCGCATCGAGCAGAAATATCCCAACCCGCTGAGCGAAGAAGAGATTTACCAGTTGTTTCGGCGCTTCAAGTACATCGTCCCGCAGGGTGGTCCCATGGCCGGCATCGGCAATGATTTTCAGGTTTCCAGCCTGTCCAACTGCTTCGTCATTGGCTGTGGGGCCGACAGCTATGGCGGCATCATCCGCATGGACGAAGAGCAGGTGCAACTGATGAAGCGCCGGGGCGGGGTAGGGCACGACCTCAGCCACATCCGTCCCAAGGGCAGTCCCGTCATGAACTCGGCACTGACCTCGACCGGCATCGTGCCGTTCATGGAGCGCTACTCGAACAGCACGCGCGAGGTGGCCCAGGACGGCCGCCGCGGCGCCCTCATGCTTACCATCACCATCAAACATCCCGATGCCGAAGACTTCATCGATGCCAAGCTGGAGCAGGGCAAGGTGACGGGCGCCAACGTGTCGGTGCGCATAGACGACGACTTCATGCGTGCGGCCCTCACCGGCGACGAATACGTGCAACAATATCCGGTGGACGCGGATCGGCCCAGGGTGACCAAAGCGATCGACGCAGCAAAGCTGTGGAACAAGATCATCTACAATGCCTGGAAGTCGGCTGAGCCGGGTGTCCTGTTCTGGGATACCATCATCCGCGAGTCAGTGCCCGACTGCTATGCCGACCTCGGCTTCCGCACCATCTCGACCAACCCCTGTGGCGAAATCCCGCTTTGTCCCTACGACAGCTGCCGGCTGCTGGCCATCAACCTCTACAGCTACGTCGTCAATCCCTTCACCGAGGAAGCGTACTTCGACTTCGAGCTGTTCAGCCGGCACGTGCAGTACGCCCAGCGCATCATGGACGACATCATTGACCTCGAGCTGGAACAGATCGACAAGATCATCCAGAAGATCGAGCGCGACCCCGAACCCATGGAGATCAAGCGCGTGGAGTACGAGCTGTGGCAAAAGATTCGGGAGAAGTGCATCCAGGGGCGCCGTACCGGCGTGGGCATCACCGCCGAGGGCGACATGCTGGCGGCGCTCGGCCTGCGCTACGGCTCCGACGAGGCGATTGATTTTTCTGTAAAAGTCCACAAGACGCTGGCGTTGAATGCTTATCGCAGCTCGGTCAATATGGCCAAGGAGCGCGGCTCATTCCCGATATACGATGCGGCCCGCGAGAAAGACAACCCCTTCATCCGGCGTTTGGCGGAAGCCGATCCCGGGCTCTATGAAGACATGGTCCAATACGGGCGTCGCAACATCGCCCTGCTGACCATCGCGCCCACGGGCACTACCAGCCTGATGACGCAGACCACCTCGGGCATCGAGCCGGCATTTCTGGTGCACTACAAGCGCCGCCGCAAGGTGAACCCCAGCGACAAGCAGGCCAAAGTGACCTTCATTGATGAGGTAGGCGACGCCTGGGAAGAGTACACGGTGTTCCACCACAAGTTCCTCACCTGGCTCGAGGTCAACGGCTACGATATCGAAAAGGTGCGCGAAATGGACGACGAGCAGTTGCGCGCCCTCGTGGAAAAGTCGCCCTACCACCGCGCCACCGCCAACGACGTGGACTGGGTGCAAAAAGTCAAGATGCAGGGCGCCATTCAGAAATGGGTGGACCACAGCATCAGCGTGACGGTGAACGTGCCCGAAGAGACCTCGGTCGAGCTGGTCAAGGAAATTTACAAGACGGCCTGGGAGGCGGGCTGCAAGGGCTGTACCATCTACCGCGAGGGCTCGCGCTCGGGCGTGCTGGTGTCCGACAAGAAGAAAGAGAAAAAAGAAGAAAAGCCACAGGCTACCGTCATTCGCGAGACGGCCGCACCCAGGCGCCCCAAGCGCCTCGAAGCGGAAGTGATCCGCTTCCAGAACAACCACGAGAAGTGGATCGCCGTGGTCGGCCTGCTCGACGGGCGGCCCTACGAGATCTTCACCGGCCGCGCCGAAGACACCTTCATCCTGCCCAGCTATGTGACCAAAGGCTGGGTCATCAAGGAAAAGGATGAAAAAGGCCACAACCGCTACGACTTCCAGTTCCTCGACAGAGACGGCTACCGCATCACCATCGAAGGGCTGTCCCGTTCCTTCCATCCCGAATACTGGAATTACGCCAAGCTCATCTCTGGCGTCTTGCGCCACGGCATGCCGCTGCCCTATGTGGTCAATCTGGTCTCGGGCCTCAATGTCGAGCAGGAGCACATCAATAGCTGGAAAAACGGCGTGGTGCGTGCTCTGAAGCGCTTCATCCCCGACGGTACCCAAGCCGTCAAGGAGACCTGTCCCAACTGCGGCGACGAGGACGGACTGATCTACAAGGAAGGCTGCCTCATGTGCAAGAGTTGCGGCCACTCGAAGTGCGGCTGAGTTTTTTGCCTTTCGGCAAATGCCGTCCGTGCGAAACGCAAAGCGCGCCCCTGCATGCAGCGGGCGCGCTTTGTTTTTTGCGCAAGCGAAAAACGGAATGCGGGCTATTCTTCTTCTGAGTGGTGTCATTGAACAGATGATTCCGCATCCCGAAATTGAGCCGCCCGCAGAAAGATGTTGCGTGTAGAGTTCAGAGTTCAGGGTTTAAAGTTTAAAGTTTAAAGTTTAAAGTTTAAAGTTTTTCTTGCTGACTATCAGTATTTTGCCAAATACTTGGTTCCTCGGTTCCTCCTTCATCAAAAGGCCCTCTCAACACGCCGCTTTGCGGCGCGTGTTCCCGTATCCGGGACAGGATCCGACCTGTCGGAATCAACATCCGCGCAGCGGTCTCAACCTCACTCAAATCCTCGATTCCTCGGTTCTTAGATTCCTCATTCCTTGAAACCACAGCTTTCGGCCGCAAATGGGCGTAGTTTGCGCGCATCTTTCGCAACCCTTTGAAATCAGTGCACACTCAGTACCACTCTGTGTAACAGAATGGATCTTTTGACTTTTTCTGGTTGAGCCCCTACTGGCCTTCTTCGTTTTCAACTTTCAGTTGAGCGGCCAGCAGATCCCATCGAGGCACGATGCGCAATGCGATTTCGGCATCTCCCGAGTTTGTGTCCTGCACGCGCGGCGCGAAAATCATCTGTTCATCCTCGTATCCCAGGTCGTACATGCGTGCGGCCAGCGCCACGAGCAAGGAGGCGTCTTTTTCGAAACTATCC
>WFYJ01000202.1 GCA_015490175.1 Saprospiraceae bacterium
CTGCTGCTCGACGAGGCGAGCCTGCTCGAACTCATCCTGCCCGAGCTGGCCGCCCTCAAGGGCGTGGAATACGTCGACAACAAGGGACACAAAGACAATTTCCGACACACGCTCCAGGTGCTCGACAACGTAGCGCGTCGCTCCGACAACCTCTGGCTGCGCTGGGCGGCCCTGCTGCACGACATCGGCAAGGCGCCCACCAAGCGCTTCGAGAAAGGCAAAGGCTGGACGTTCCACGGCCACGACGCCGTGGGCGCGGCCATGGTGCCCCGCATCTTTCGTCGCCTGCGCCTGCCGCTCGACCAGAAGATGAAGTACGTGCAGAAGCTGGTGGCCCTGCACCTGCGCCCCATCAGCCTGACCAGGGAAAACATCACCGACAGCGCCATCCGACGGCTGTTGTTCGACGCCGGCGACGATCTGGAAGACCTCATGATCCTTTGCGAAAGCGACATCACCAGCAAGAACCCGCGCAAGGTGAAGCGCTATCTCGAAAACTACGAGCTGGTGCGCCGGCGCCTGCAGGAGGTGGAAGCCAAAGACCGCATTCGCAACTGGCAGCCTCCTATCAGCGGCGAGCTCATCATGCAGGCATTCGGGCTCAAGCCGTCGCGCGAGGTGGGCATCATCAAGAACGCCATTCGCGAGGCCATCCTCGACGGCGAGATTCCCAACCGCTTCGACGCCGCCTGGGAGTTCATGCTGCGCAAGGGGCGCGAGCTGGGCCTCGAACCCGTGATGACCGAACCACCTGCCGAAGCCATTCCCGAAGAGAAACCCTTGCCCGAAGCCACAGAAAAAACCTCAGCCAAAGCATGAAGGTCCGACCCCATACCACTCCGCGCATCAACCTCGTCACGCTCGGCTGTGCCAAAAACCAGGTGGACAGCGAAAATATCGCCACCCAACTGCGCCATGCCGAGTGGGATGTGCGGCACGACGCCGCGGAGGAAGAAGCCGAGATCGTCATCGTAAATACCTGCGGCTTCATTGATCGGGCCAAAGAGCAGAGCATAGAGACCATCCTCGAATTTGCGGAAGCGAAAAAAGAAGGGCGCATCAGGCAGCTCTTCGTGACGGGTTGCCTGTCGCAACGCTACCGCGACGAGCTGAAAAAGGAAATCCCCGAGGTGGACGACTGGTTCGGCACCATGGACCTGCCCGCCCTGCTGGCACGCTTCAATGCCGACTACCGCCACGAGCTGCTGGGCGAGCGCCAGATCATGACGCCGCGCCACTATGCCTATCTGAAAATCTCGGAAGGCTGCAACCGCACCTGCAGCTTCTGCGCCATTCCGCTGATGCGCGGCGGCCACGTGTCGCGACCCATCGAAGAGCTGGTGGCCGAGGCCCGTTATCTGGCCGGCCACGGCACCAAAGAGTTGATCCTCATTGCACAGGAACTGACCTACTACGGTCTCGATCGGTACAAGCGCCGTGCCCTTCCCGACCTGCTGCACGCCCTTGCCGACGTGCCCGGCATCGAATGGATCCGGCTGCACTATGCCTATCCCGGCAAGTTCCCGCTCGAGGTGCTCGATGTGATGGCCGAGCGCCCCGAAGTGTGCAATTACCTCGACATGCCGCTCCAGCATGCCGCCGACGGCGTCCTGCAACGCATGCGCCGTCAGATCACGCGAGCCGAGACGGAAGCACTGGTGCGAACCATCCGCGAGCGCGTGCCCGGCATCACGCTGCGCACGACCTTCCTGGTCGGCTTTCCAGGGGAGACGGAGGAGGAATTCGAAGAGCTGTGCGCGTTCGTACAGCAGATGGCATTCGACAGGGTAGGGGTGTTCCAGTACTCGCACGAGGAGCAGACCCGCGCTTGGGAATTGCCCGACGACGTGCCGCCCGAAGTCAAGGAGGAACGCGCGGCGCGCATCATGGAGATTCAGCAAGAAATCAGCTTGCGCAAAAATCTCGAGAAGGTGGGCAAGACCTTCCGCGTGCTGTTCGACCGGCTCGAAGACGGCTTCTTCGTCGGACGCACCGAGGGCGACTCGCCGGAGGTGGACAACGAGGTGCGCGTGCGGGCGGCCGATCAGTACGTGCGCATCGGTGATTTTGCGCATGTGCTGGTGGAAGAAGCCACAGAGTACGATCTTTACGGGCGGGTCGTGCCCGCGACGGCCAATTGAACCCGAAGGCCGGCCTGCTGTTGATCCCTAAAATAGCGGCCTTATGGAAGACATTCGCGAAGTGTACGAACGCAGCTCCTTTTTGGCGAAAGCCTACAATCCGTTTCACGTAAGTGGGGTAGTGGCCGGGGTGTCCGCGCTGGTCATGCTGGGAGGCAAGCTGTTCTTCCTGATGGGCTGGTTGGGAGTCTCGCAGAGCTTCCCCTGGCTTACGGCAGCTTCTTTCGTGCTCGTCTATGCCATCTTCAATTCGGTGTTCACGCTCAGCAGCAAAAACCTCGACCGGTACATGGGGCGATCCATCCTCGCTTTTCTGGCGCTGGTGCTCGTATCGGGCGTGCTGGCGCGCCTCATCTCGGGCATGCCGATGGACGAAGCGGGCACCTACAAGTGGATCTTTTTCGTGCTTTCCTTCTGTTATCTGGTGTTCATCTCGATCATGGGACTGGTCAAGCGTATCGTGGCCTATGCCCAGCGCGAAGAGTGGAACCAGCCGCGCCTGCGCTACCGCAAGCCGAGAAGGAAAATCTGAACAGGTGCGTTATTGCGCCGTTGCGCACAGTTTTTCGGAAAAAAACCAGCCATGTTCTGCTTTCGCCTGAGTCTGTTACTTGCCCTGATGCCGTTGTTGGCCGGTTGCCAGAACAGCAGGCAGACCGTGCAAACACCTGCCGATCAGCAGGCCGCCTTCCTGCTCACGCCGGCCGGCGACACCGTCTGGCGCGTGCTCAAGACCGACGAGGAGTGGCGAGCGGAACTGGATGCCCGGGCATACCACATCTTGCGCGAGAAAGGCACCGAGCGCGCCTTCACCGGCGAGTATTGGGACAACAAGAAGCCCGGCCTGTATGTGTGTCGGGCCTGCGGCACCCCGCTCTTTTCCAGTGAGACGAAATTCAGGTCGGGCACGGGCTGGCCTTCGTTTTACCAGCCGCTCAATGAGTGGTGCGTAGCCGAAAAGCCCGACTATTCCTACGGGATGGTGCGCACGGAAGTGCTCTGTGCCGTGTGCGGCGGGCATCTGGGCCACGTGTTTGAAGACGGGCCGCCCCCTACCGGCCTGCGCTACTGCATCAACTCGGCGGCACTCGATTTCCTTCCGGCCTCGGAAAAATGACGCCGGCTCATTCGCCGGAGTCCTGCGCATCAGTGTCCGGGCTTGCGGCCTCGGCTTGCTGTTTGCGTGCCTTGCGGGCTTTCAGCTCCTTCTTGTACTCGTTGTTGCTTTCGTACAGGCAGTACTGCTCGTACTTGTCGCGGTCCAGGTCTTTCCAGATGTCCTTGCCGATGTCGCAGACCACCACCAGTTCTTCGTAGAGCTTGTTGCCCAGCTCGATGCGGCGTTCGACGGCAATGTCTCGGTCGGCAATGCGGTCGTGCTGCAGGTTGACGGCCTGTTCGAACTCTTTGGCCGCTTCGAGGATGCGGGCCAGCAAGGATTCGTTGACGCCCACGTCGGCGAGGAAATCCATCTGCTGGCGTGCCACTCGCACCACCCGCCGCGCACAGAAAAGCAAATGTGCGTCGGTCATGTCGCCCAGTTTGGCGGTGCCGAATTTGCGGTAGCGGCCCGACCGATTGCTGAATTTGATGGCTACACGCGTCATCAGGCTGCGTATGGCCGCACGCAGGCGGTTGGCTGCCTGGTATTTTTTCTCCGTCATGAGCATCTGGTCGCCCAGCAGCTCGTCGTCGTCGGGCAGGTCGCGAAAACGGTCGGCCAGCGCCTTGAAGCGCTTGAGCCGTTCCAGGTCATAGCCGTACTGCTTGAACGATTCCAGATCGCGATGGGCCAGTTGGATGGCCTTCATGGCGCGCAGGTGCAGCTCCGGATCGGAAAAATTGTGCTTGCGGTTGATCGATTGCTTTTTCATGTGCCGCGATTCAATTTGCCTTTCGGCAAATGTAACACGGCGGTTGAAAAAAAAACAGATTTTTTCTTTGAGCCAATTTCTTGTTTCTGTCCAGAATGAGCTTTTACTTTTCCAACTATTCCTGAAAGTCGGGGGTTGAGGGTTGAGCGTTTAAAGTTTGAGGCCCCTGAAAAAACCCAAAATCTCACGCAAAACTTGTTCCGAGTCTTCGGAAACTTGTTCCGAGTCTTCGGAAACCTGTTCCGACTTGTCGGAAAGCTTGTTCCCGGTAAACCGGGACAGGCTCCGACGCCAGTCGGGGACGCAAAAGCTTGTCCCGAACATCGGGAACGCAACGATTCGCAATGTGTTTTTTATTTTAGATCAAAATGTTATCTATAATGGACACGCGTCATCCCGACAAGTCGGGAACCTGCCCCGACCAAAGTCGGGGTTGTTACGGACTTTTTTCAGTGCGCTCAAGTTTAAAGTTTTTCTTTTTGATTACCAGTTTTCTATCAAATCATCGGTTCGTCGGTTGCTCAGCCAAAAGCCGCAGCTTTCAGCCGCAGAAGGGCGCAGTGCTGACGCAGTTTGCGCAGTGGATCACTCCTTCACTCCATCTCTTTTCTCACCATCTCAAAAAATCGCCCATCGTCCATCGTCCATGGTCTGTTGACCATCGTCCGGACAAGAAACTGCAGCTTTTGCAACGCTGTGAAAATCAGTGTGTGCTCAGTGGTGCTCTGTGCAACTGAATAATTTTTCGACTTTTCCGGCAGGCTCATCCCATCGTTTCTCGATCCCTCTCCTCCTGGCAGCTTTACAAAACTTGAACCCGATTGTGCTCCGGATCGCTTGGCGGAGGACGAAGTGCAGTTAACTTTGCCGCCGATTTCGGGGCGGAGGAAAATCGGGCAGGGTATGTATCTTTGCACAGCCTCGAAAGACCGGAATCTGCCACGATTTAAAGAGGCAAGCACTTCGGTGCACAATCACTGGTTGATGAAACGATCGTGCACACGCACAAATGCTCATCTTTCCTTTCTGGCCGGAGCCACCCATCCGGCATGTCCTTCTTCGCTGCCGATTCCTTCACAGATAAACCCATACTGCTCGCATAGCAAGACGCTGTGGTGGGCGCGGTACGTCCAAGCAAAACATTACTTGCCAATTTTTCTAACCAAATCATTAGTTATGAACAAGTTTGTGGCAACACTTCTTCTGGCCGCATTTGCACTTGCCGGCTATGCCCAGAACATGGTCAAGGGCAAGGTAGCAGATGCCGAGACCGGCGAGCCGCTCATCGGTGCGTCTGTCATGGTCAAGGGCACCGATCAGGGTACGGTGACCGACCTGGATGGCATGTTTGAGCTGCGGCTCGACAATGGTGCCTACACGCTGGTGATCAGCTACACGGGCTACGAGACGACGGAAGTACCCGTCAACGTCAAGGGCGAGACCGACCTCGGCACCATCGAGGTAGGCTTCGGCGCCGTAGGTCTGTCGGAAGTCGAGGTGATCGCCTCGGTGGCCATTGACCGCCGCACGCCGGTAGCCGTGACCTCACTCAAGGGCGACTACATCGCCGAGGTGGTCGGCAACCAGGAGTTTCCCGAAGTACTGCGCAAGACGCCCTCGGTCTATGTGACCAAGCAGGGTGGTGGTTTCGGCGACAGCCGCATCAACGTGCGCGGCTTCGACCAGCGCAACACCGCTGTGATGATCAACGGTGTGCCCGTCAACGACATGGAAAACGGCTGGGTGTACTGGTCGAACTGGGCCGGCTTGGCCGACGTGACCAGTCGCATTGATTACCAGCGTGGTCTGGGTGCCTCGAAGCTGGTCGTTCCTTCGGTGGGTGGCTCGATCAACATTGTGACCAACGCTGCCAGCATGAAGAAAGGCGGCTCGGTGGCCATGAATATCGGCAACGACGGCTACCAGAAATACTCGCTGGTGTACAACACCGGCCTGAGTGAAAAAGGCTTCGCCTTCACCGGCCAGCTCACCCACACGCGCGGCGACGGCTACGTGGAAGGTACCATGTTCCGGGCATACTCCTACTTCTTCTCGCTGACCAAGGAGTTCAACGACAAGCACACGCTGGCCATCACGGCGCTGGGTGCTCCCCAGTGGCACCACCAGCGCTTCATCCCCGGCCGCTTCGACGGCGTGACGCTGCGCACCTTCGTCGATCCCGACAACACGGGCGAGCCTGGTACCAACCGCGGCATCAAGTACAACTGGCTGTGGGGTACGCTCAATGGTGAGGAGTTCACCTGGCGCCGCAACTTCTACAACAAGCCCAAGGCCTTTATCAACCACTACTGGACCATCTCTTCCAAAACCGACGTGAAGACCTCCTTCTATGCATCCTGGGGCCGTGGCGGCGGCACCGGCCCGCGCGGGCGCATCAACAGCCCCACCGGCCGCATCTACGACTCTTCCTCGAAGCTGCGCGACGAAAACGGCCACGTACTGTTCGACGACATCGTAGCCTGGAACCAGGGCCAGGCGATCAATGAGGATGTGTGGGGCCAGAAGTTGCCCGAGGCCGACGGGCCCTTCGCAGGCAAGTACATCACCACCCGCTCGGGTGAAGGCTTTATCCGCCGCGCTTCGATGAACTACCACGCATGGTATGGCATCTATTCCACCCTTACCCACAAGTTCAACAGCAACCTGTCGCTCATCGCCGGCATTGACGGTCGCTACTACAAGGGCGAGCACTTCCGCCGCGTAGAGAACCTGCTGGGCAACGATGCCTACCTCTCGACGGCCGACGTGAACGCGCCCGACGGCCGCTACATCACTCAGGAATCGCCGGCCGTGTTCTTCAACTTCTACGATCGCAGCTACAAGGATCGCACCAACGTGATCAACTACTACAACGACGGTCTGGTAGCATGGATGGGCCTTTTCGCCCAGCTCGAATATGCCACCGACAAGTTCTCGGCCTTTGCCGCCGTGACCGGCTCGAACCAGGGCTTCAAGCGCATTGACTACTTCAACTACGAAGATGGCGATCCCAACCAGGAGACCGACTGGCAGAATTTCCTCGGAGGTACGGTCAAGGCCGGTGCCAACTACAACATCAACGAGCACCACAACATCTTCGTCAACGGTGGCTATTTCTCGCGTCAGCCTCTGTTCGACAATGTCTTTATCAACTACCGCAACGACATCAACGAAGACGTGAAGAACCAGACGGTTTCCGCTTTCGAAATCGGTTATGGCTATCGCAGCGCCGCCGTAGATGTGGACCTCAACTACTACTACACCGTCTGGGGCAACCGCCAGTTCGACGTGTCGGTGCGCAACGACAACGATGAGGAAGTGCTCTATCAGTTCGAAAACGTGTCGCAGACCCACTCGGGCATCGAGCTGGAGTTCACGGCCAAGCCCTCGAGCCTCATCGAGATCAATGGTATGCTGTCGGTGGGCAACTGGGTGTACAGCTCCAACTTCGAAGCCCAGGGCTTCAACCTCGACCAGAACAAGCCCGAAGGCAGCCTGACCATCTACGCCGATGGCCTCAAGGTGGGCGACGCCGCCCAGACCACGGCCAGCCTGGGCTTTGTCCTCAAGCCGGTGAAGGGCCTGCGCTTCTGGGCCGACTACTACTATGCCGACAATCTCTATGCGCGCTACGACGTGACCGACGATCAGTTCCTGCAGCCGGGTGGCCAGATAGTGAAACTGCCCTCGTATTCGCTGGTGGATGCCGGTATCTCGTACCGCTTCGACGTGGCTGACCTGCCCGTCCGCGTGAAGTTCAACATGTACAACGTGCTGGACGAGCAGTACGTGTCGGAGCTGGTAACCAATATTCCGGACGATCCTTCCACCCCCGACCGCAACGAGTTCTACGACAACCGCGGTGTGTTCGGCTTCGGCCGTACGTGGAGCGCCGGCATCAAGATCAACTTCTGAGACTGATCGGGATGGGTTCCATGCGGACTGATCCCTCGAGAAAAAACGGCCCGGAGGCATTCATTGCCTTCGGGCCTGTTTTTCGTCGCACAGGTGCCGCGCAGCCTTGCGTGAGCAGCAGCCTCATTTCAGTTCTTCCAGCTTTTCCAAAAGCCAGTCCTTGTTGACCACTTCGCTGTCTGCTTCCAGCTCTTTGCGCACTTTTTCGATGGCCTTTTCGTCGCCGGGGATGATGCGCGTCAGCTTGCGCGTGTAGCGAATGAAGTTGTGGAAGATACGCCGACGGTCGGCCGGTATTTCCTTGTGGCGGGTCAGGTAGGTGCGGAAGCTTTCCATGAGAAAGTGCAAGGGGTCGAACTCGTCAATCTCGTAGTAGGTGGCCATGAGCAAGACCTTCGAGTTGAGGTTGTAGCTGAACTCCTCGTATTCCACTTCCCGCAACAACTCCACCACCTTTTCGTATTCCTTCTTGCGGAAATACAGCGTGGCCAGGTTGTAGGTCACGGCGTTGCGGCGGAACTGTTCGGGCAGGTAGGCCTGGTATTGCTTGATGAAGCGCTCGGTCCAGTCGTATTCCTGCATGCGCAGGCCTACCAGCACGATGTTTTTGAAATCCCAGGGTGAGAGCTCGCCGTTGGCCAGCAGGATTTCCTTGTCGAGCATCGTGCGATACAGCTCGAACAGCTCGCGCTGGAATTCGGCCTTGCCGTGGATGACTTTCTGGATGCAGTAGTTGACCGCCGAGTAGTATATGGTCAGTGCTTCTTTCTTCGGGAAGGCATCGATGTGCTCGTGGAGCAGCTCTTTGAGTTTGTGGTAGTGGGCCACCTCGTCGGGAAAGCGCGTGGCCAGGTAGATCTGATAGTATAGCGCCACGGGGGGAACGTCGGCGTATTTGCCTTCGAGATGCTGTTCGAGGTGCCGGATGATTTCGTCAATGAAGAGCAGATCGTATTCGACCGACACGAGTTTCTGTTGGTTGAGCACGGCGCAGTAGATGCGCAGCTTCTCTGAGAGAAAGAAGCGGTCGAGGTTGTTGGCAATCTCTTCCATGTTGCTTTTCTCGGCCCGCTTCAGTTCGGCCTCATTGAGGTCGTAAAAGTTCTTTTCCTTCTGGTACTGGTAGTAATAGTACAGTGCCGATCGGTACGGGTAGTTTTCGGCGTAGCGGTTGGCCGTGCGCATGACCGTGCGATACAGCTTCTCGATCTTGCGATTGCCCACGGCCTCGATCAACAAAGTGGCTTTGAGCAGCGGGTTCCGGCCGAATTCTTCCTGGGCCAGATACGATTCGACCAGCTTGAGCAAGTCGGAGCAATATTTGCGGAAGCGCACATCGTCATACGCCTTGTCGGGATGCAGGCCGGCCCACAATTCCTCTTTGGTCAGATCGGGCTTGCGCTTTTCTGCAGCTCTGTTTACATCTGCAACCAGCATCTCAAACAGCGTGACGATGCGCTCGTTGCGGTTGAAGTAAGGAGACGTCAGAAATTTCCTGAGCCGATTTTGCTCATATTTGTTAAAAGTTTCAAGTATGGAATACAATTTGCTGTGACGCATGGGGTGCGAACGATTGGTTAATGGCCGGGAGCGTGTCCCAAAACGAAATTAATTCAATCAGGCGATTTTTCACAATTTCTCGTCTGTTTTGTTGAAAACTTGCGTTCAAATTGCTGTTATTTAGAATTATTTAGATGTGATTTTTACGTAAGTGAAAAATTTTTTAATTTCACACCTGCTTGGAGCTGTCCTTGAGATCATATTGACGATAAAAGAATATTGTATCTTGTAAGCCGATACCCGGTTGAAGAACAAACACTTTCGACGACGTTTCTTCACCAGGCAATGAAAATCCACGAACCATGAATGTATCCCCAGCGCCAATTCGTTGCATGCTGCACCTCGTCATATGGGGGCTGTGTGTGGCAGCGGTGCCGGGCCTGGTCCAGGCTCAGGGCCCGGTCACGCACGACAGGGTAGAGGTGGTGGCAGGGACGACGGCAGAGTATCCTTTTTACTCGGGCAGCGTTGTTTATGTGCCTCAGATCGCTCAGGCGCCCCGGCACGGCACGGCCATTCTGGCAGGTGGCAATCATCCCAATCTTGGTGTTCCTGGCAACAACGTGTTGCGCTATACGCCCGACCCGGGCTTCCTGGGGCTCGATACGGTTGCTGTGGATTACTGGGTGCTCAACCCCTACGGCAGTGCCGACCCGGCCGACCTGATCGTGACCTTCGAAGTGGTGCCCAGTGTGGTCACCGCAGTGAACGATTTCGCCATCACCTCGGAAAACACGGCCGTAACCGTCGATGTGTTGGCCAACGACTACACGGTAGGTGGCGCCATGCTCAAAGTGGCTTCCATCACCCTGTCGAACAATGGCCAGGCGGCACTCAATGCCGACAGCACGCTGGTCACCTTCACGCCCGATGCCGGCTTTTCCGGACTGGCTACCTTCCACTACACCATTTGCGATGACCTGGGTACCTGCGATGTGGCCGTAGTCAATGTGCGCGTGGATGCCGCCAATCCACCGCTGAGCGATACCCTGAAAGTCTTCACCGTAAAAAACAAGGCGCAGGTGGTGCTGCTCGACCTGTCGGGGTATGAGCTGACGCAGGCGCCGGCCCATGGTACGCTGCAGACTCAGGGCAATGAACTCTACTACCAGCCGGCTACCGACTTCACGGGTTCGGATGTATTCGTTTACACCAAGACCGACGGGCAGGTCCAGTACACGCGTACGGGCATCGTCCAGGTTTTCGATGTGCCCGCCGAGCAAACCTTTGCTTTCAACGATGTGGCCTTCACCTCGCCCGATACCAGTGTCGAAATCGAGGTGTTCCGCAATGACGTGGGCGGGGCTGCGCTCGAGTTCGTCATGGGCCAGTCGGCCCAACACGGCACGGTGACCTACCTGGGCAGCGGCGTGTTCGAATACGCGCCGGACAGTGGCTTCGAGGGTCTCGACAAGTTTACGTATCTGGCTTATCCTCCCGGCTTCAACGGGGCGCCCGAAGAAGCCGCGGTTTATGTGGCTGTGAGCGATTTCGAGCCGGCCGCTTCCGTCTTTCCGCTCACCACCACAAAGGACAAGCCGCTCGTGGTGGGCTATCACATTCCCGTGTACAACTACTCGTTGGCGGTCACGGCCGAGCCTGCTTCGGGTACGGTGACTTACTATCCCGGCTGGCAGACGATCAACCTGGGCGGGCAAGAGGTGGAAGGATACAACATGCTCGTCTATACGCCCGATCCCGGATTTACGGGCAACGACAGCTTTGCCTTCAGCTACTGCCTCTCGGGCAACGGCAACTGCCCGGTCATTCAGGTGGACGTAGAGGTGAAAGATCTCACGGTCAGTCCCGATCAATACTGCGTGGACAAGCACTGCGTATGGGCCGGCGACGCCAACTGGGATGGCAAGGTGGACATGGCCGACCTCCTGCCCATCGGTCTGTGCATGGGCGAAGTGGGTATTGCACGTCCAAATCCCGACCTCACCGACTGGTATGGCCAGTACGGGCAAGACTGGGGACTGACGCTGGGCCTGATGGGCTTTGACGCCAAGAACGTGGACACCGACGGCGACGGCCTCGTGGGCGCCAGCGACACGGCAGCCATTGCTGCTTTTTACGGCAATGTGCATCAGCCCTTTGCCGAGCCCCTGCCGGCTATCGAGGGCCTGCAGCCCTATATCGTGGCCCTCGATTCGGTGATCAGTCCCGGCGACGTGATCGAAGCGCAAATCTGGCTGGGCACGCCCGAGTATCCCGTGATCGATGGCTATGGGCTGACCTTCAGCCTGGCCTATGAGCCGGCCATCTTCGAAGACGTCAGCATCGACTTCAGCGGCGCCACCCAGAGCTGGCTGGGCTACAACTCGCCTCTGCTGTACATGACCCATGAGCCCGCGCCAGGCAAGCTGGATGCCGGCATCACGCGCACCAGCGGCCAGGCCGTGCATGGCTACGGCATCATTGGTACGGCCAGCTTCATCGTGGTAGATGACCTGCCCGGCTTCAAGATCGGGAACAACAAATCGGTTCAGTTGCCTATTCGCATCGAGGGTGGTACGCTGATGCTGGGCAATGGTCTGATGGGCGCACTGCCGCCAGTGGACACCGAGGTGACGCTACGGTGGGATGACGAGGCGCCCCAAGGACTCGAAATGATTGATCCTTCCAAGCTGAAAATATGGCCCAACCCGGCAACGGATATCGTCAATTTCCATCTGAACGGCGTGGGCAACGAGTTTCAGCGCGTGCAGGTGTATGCCGTCACCGGCCAGATGCTGTACGATTCGGGCGAAGTGCAGGCGCGCCACTGGCAGCTCGATGTGAGCGACTTCACGCCCGGTATGTACGTCGTGCGGGCCATTACCACTGCCGGAACGATTTCGAAGAAACTTCAGGTAGGACGATAGGGTTGGACAACACCCTGGGGCTGTTCTTTCGAAGAGATTTTCGTGGAATTTATCATTGCTTTGAAGCCATGTAGTGATGCTGCATGGCTTTTTTTATTTGGCAAAATGTCCGTTCTTTGCAATGAAGGACTGGATGTCCGGGCTCGTTGTGTGAAAAACATCGGCAAAACGGCCCGATAAAGAAACTTGGTTTTTAGTTGGTTTTGTTTGTTAGCAAAGGGTATGACCGCACGTCATACCCTCTTTTGTTGGGTGGTATTTGCCGAAAGGCAAAATCAGAAAAAAAAACGGCGCCGTTCCCGGGCGTGGGCGGCACCGTTTTTTTACTCCGGAAGGGCGGTGGGTTCAGGCCGTGACCTTTGCCGGCAAAATGGATTTCAGAGTCTCGATTGCGAAATCCGCTTCTTCCCGCGTGTTGTAATGCGAGAATGAGAAGCGCACCGCCTTGCGGGCGGGGTCGGCCTGGATGGCCTGCAAGACGTGGGAGCGCGTCTCGGCCCCCGAGCTGCAGGCACTGCCGCCCGAGGCGCTCACACCCGCGATGTCGAGCAACATGAGCAGCAGGTCCGACTTTTTCGAGGGCGGAAAGCTGACGTTGAGCACCGTGTACAGGCCGCGCTCCGGATCGCCGTGGAAGTGGATGTCCTCGAACTCACTTTTGAGCCTTTCGGCAAAATAGGCCCGCACCTCTTCGATGTGCCGGCGGTTTTGTTCCATCTCTTCGATGGCCAACTGGAGGGCAGTGGCCATACCTGCAATGCCATACACGTTTTCGGTGCCACCGCGCATGTTGCGTTCCTGCGAACCGCCGTCGATGTACGGCCTGATCAGGTTGTCGCTGTTGATGTACAGGAAACCCACGCCCTTGGGGCCGTGGAACTTGTGCGCGCCACCCGTGAGGAAGCTGATGCGCGTCTTGCGCACGTCGATGGGGAAATGGCCTACCGTCTGCACCGTGTCGGAATGGAACAGGGCGCCATGGGCTGTGCACAGCTCCGACACGCGTTCCAGATCGAGCATGGTGCCGATCTCGTTGTTGCCATGCATCAACGATACCAGTGTAGGTACCTTCGTGTCGGCAAGCAGCCGCTCGAGCTGGTCGTAGTCCACGTATCCCCTCGAATCCACGTTCAGCATCACGATTTCTATGCCTTCATGATTCCGCAAGGCGTCGAGGGTGTGGAGGACGCAGTGGTGTTCGGTAGGTGAGCTGATGATGCGGCGCACGCCGAGGTCGCGCACGGCGCCTTTGAGCGCCCAGTTGTTGCTTTCGGTGCCGCCCGAGGTGAAGAAAATTTCCCCGATCGAGGCGCCGATGGCCTGCGCTACCGTTTTTCTGGCCTCCTCGATGATGGCTCTTGCTTCGCGCCCTTCGGCGTGGATGGAGCTGGGGTTGCCGAAGTGATGGCGCATGATGTGGGTCATGCGATCGATCACTTCGGGCCGCAGGGGCGTGGTGGCCGCATTGTCGAAATAGACTCGTTTCATGAATCCGGTTTTATGCTCGCTTCGAACTGGCTCGGGCAATCCTGTTGCAATGGGTGAGGGTTTAGAGTTCAGGGTTTAAAGTTTAAAGTTTTTTACGTTGATTATCAGTTTTTTGTCAAATCCTCGATTCCTCGGTTCCTCGGTTCCTCACTCATTGAAACTGCAGCCTTCGGCCGCAGATGGACGCAGTTTGCGCGCAGCTTTTACCTGTCGTTGAGGGTTGAGGGTGTAGGGTTTAGGGTTTACAACTCTGTGAAAATCAGTGTCTTCTCAGTGGCGCTCTGTGTAACTGAATGATCTTTTAGCCGCAGAAGACGCAGGTGGCGCGCAGTTTGCGCGGTCGGTCACTCCTTCACTCCATCTCTCCTCTCTCCATCTCGGAAAAACGTCCACCGAATTGCGTTGGGTATACTGGTCATTGCCGCAGAAATTCCTGGATATCCGAACGCACCTTGTCGGCCAGGTGCTCGGCCAGGACTTCGGATGTGCTCTCTGTGTAAATGCGCACGATGGGCTCGGTGTTGCTCTTGCGCAGGTGGATCCAGCCCTCGTCCAGGTCGATCTTGAGGCCGTCGGTGGTGTCGAGGCGGGCATGCGCGTACCTGTGCTTCAGCCACTCGAGGATGGCATCCACGTCGAGGCCTTCGAGCTGAATCTTGCCCTTGCGCATGTAGTAGTTGGGGTAACGGGCCCGCAGTGCCGACAGGGAACGGCCCGATTGTGCCAGTGCCGAGAGGATGAGGGCGATGCCGACGAGGGCGTCGCGGCCGTAGTGCAGGTCGGGCAGGATGACGCCGCCATTGCCTTCGCCGCCGATGACGGCGCCTGTCTCCTTCATTTTTTGCACGACGTTCACCTCGCCTACGGCCGAGGCGTAGTGTTGGCCGCCGTGCTGCAGCGTGATGTCGCGCAAGGCACGCGTAGAGCTGAGGTTGGACACGGTATTGCCGGGCTTGTGCTGGAGGACGTAGTCGGCGGCAGCCACCAGCGTGTATTCTTCGCCGAACATGCTGCCGTCTTCGCACACCAGCGCCAGGCGATCCACGTCCGGATCAACGGAAATGCCGAGATGGGCCTTCTGTAGCACTACCTGTTGCGACAGCTCGGTCAGATGCTCGGGCAGGGGCTCGGGGTTGTGTGCAAAAAAGCCGTTGGGTTCGCCATTGATCAGCACCACTTCGCAGCCCAGCGCTTCGAGCAGCGCCGGCACGGCCAGTGCGCCCGTCGAGTTGACCGGATCTACGACGACCTTGTACTTGTGTGCGCGGATGGCGTCGGTCAGCACATAAGGCAGCTCGAGGATCATCTCGACATGGCGCTGGATGTAGCCGTCTTTTTGCACGTAAGTGCCCAGGTGGTCCACGTCGGCATATTCGATCTGGCCGTCGGCCAGTAGCTGTAGGACGGTACGCCCGTCTTCGGCCGAGATGAATTCGCCTTTTTCGTTGAGCAGCTTGAGGGCGTTCCACTGCTCGGGATTGTGGCTTGCCGTGAGCATGATGCCCCCGCCGGCATTTTCGAGCGGTACGGCCACTTCCACGGTGGGCGTGGTGCTCAGCCCCAGATCGATCACGTCGATGCCCATGGCGCGCAGCGTGCTGCTGACGAGCTGACTGATGAGCTCGCCCGAGCGGCGGGCGTCGCGCCCGATGACGACACGCGGCGGAAGCTCCCGCCCCAGAAGCCATTGGCCATAGGCCGCCGTGCAGGCTACTACGTCTTGCGGGGTGAGATTGTCGCCGGCCTTGCCGCCAATGGTGCCCCTGAAACCGGAAATGGATTTGATGAACGTCAAGGTTTTGCTTTTTGGGTTGCAGAACGAATGCGCAAATTTAGTCAGCCGAAGCGGGAATCGGTGCAATCGGTGCAATCGGTACCCTCCTTTCAATATCCATCGTCGAAAATTCCCGGACAGGCAGGCGGACGCCCTGCCGTGCGTCGCTACCATCAGACGCACTGCCGTGCGTCACTACTCCATCATGCCTCACTCTTCTCTTGTCGCTCTTCTCAAAAAAAATCGCAGCGAGGCAAAGGGCTATATTTGCCGCATGGCAAAAACGACACAGGTGGACAAGAGCGAATGGTTCGTCGAGTGGTTCAACTCGCCCTATTACGACATCTTGTACAAACACCACGACGAGCAGGAAGCGCGCCGATTCATCGACCTGCTTGAAAAGGTATTGCCCATAGCGGCCGGAGCGGAGATTCTGGACCTGGGATGCGGCAAGGGCCGGTTTGCGCGCTACCTTGCCGAAAAGGGCTTCCACGTCACCGGCATCGATATCTCGGATGCCAGTATCGAATTCGCCCGCCAGTTCGAAAACGAGCACCTCTCGTTTTACAAGCACGACATGCGGCGACCCTATCGGACCAACTATTTCGACTGCATCTTCAACTTCTTCACCAGCTTCGGCTACTTCGAGTTCGACAAGGACCACATCCGCACCTTGCAAAACGTGGCCGACGGGCTCAAGCCCAAAGGCGTGTTCGTGCTCGACTACTTCAACACCCGAAAAGTGCTGAAGGGCCTGCCCGTACGCGAGGTCAAGACCCTCGAGGGTATCGAGTTCCACATACACAAGTACTACGATCCGGCGCTGCGGGTCATCGTCAAGGAGATCGACTTCCATGCCGACGGGCGCGACTGGCATTTCGAGGAGCGCGTCCGTGCCTTCAAGCTGGAAGACTTCAAAGACATGTTCAAGCAGGTGGGGCTGTACCTCAACCGCGTGTATGGCGATTACGAGCTGAACCCGTATGTGCGGCGCCACTCTGACCGACTGATCCTGGTGGCCCGCAAATTGCCGCCCATGTAATGCCAAAATTCCATGCTCGACCTTTTGCTTCAATGGGACTATTCCGCCTTTCTGGCTGTCAACCCGGGCATGCATCATCCTTGGCTCGATGCCGTAGTGCCGTGGTTGCGCAACAAGTATTTCTGGACGCCGCTCTACCTGGGCCTGGCCGTCTTCCTCTGGATCAACCTGCGGGGCAAGGGCCTGTGGATTATCCTGGGGGCCATCATTGCGGTAGCCATGGCCGATACCATCAGCAGCAAGGTGCTCAAACCGCTGGTGCAGCGCGAACGCCCCTGCCGCGATGTGCTGGTGCGCGACCAGGCCGAGGTGCTGGTGCACTGTGGAGGCGGCTACAGCTTTCCCAGCTCGCATGCGACCAACCATTTTGCTCTGGCGCTGTTCCTGATCGGCACGATGGGCCGCATTTTCCGAAAGGGAAGATACCTGTGGCTGGTGTGGGCGGCCTCGATTGCATTTGCACAGGTGTACGTGGGGGTCCATTTCCCGCTCGACGTGCTGTTCGGCGCGTTGCTCGGCACCTTCATCGGTTGGCTCAATGCCGTTGTGACGCGCGAACTGTTGCACCCCGAGCCTCTGAAAAAGATTCCTGATTGATGAACCGTGTAGTGGTTGTTTTGCTCCTGACAGGCGTGGTGTGGCTGGGCAGCTTGCTGGCGTGGCGGCTGACGCGTCGCTACGAGCGGTTCTTGCCGCTGATGCTGGGGTTTGGCGGCGGGTACATCCTGGCGGTTACGGCCTTGCACCTGCTGCCCGAGGCATATGCCCACGATGGCGCGCTCATCGGCTGGATGGTCTTGTTGGGGTTGATGTTACAATTGGCGCTCGAACATTTCAGCGGCGGCATCGAGCATGGCCATCTGCACGATCATGGCCATTTTCCGGGGCTGGCCGTGGTGGCGGGCCTGTCGCTGCATTCGCTGCTGGAGGGACTGCCGCTGGGCAGCCCGTCGGGCGTTTCTTGGCCCTTTCTCGTGGCCATCCTGCTGCACAAGATGCCGGCTGCCGTGGCGCTGACGGCCCTGTGTCTGGCCCATCGCAAGCACTTTCCCTTCTTTCCGGTGCTGGTCTTCTCGCTGGCCAGCCCGTTGGGCATGCTGCTTGGTGCCCGAGTCGAAGCTTTCCACGAGGCCGGACACGTGCTGTTGGCTCTGGTCGCAGGTTCCTTCCTGCACATTGCCACCACCATCGTCTTCGAGGCCGACACTCCCGGCGCCCACAAGATGAACTCGTGGCGTCTGGCGGCGCTCATCGGGGGCATCGCTGCAGCGGCCCTGTCGATGTATGGGGCGGGGTAGCATGTTTTTTCGCCTTTCGGCAAATGACGCCCTGTGGTTGCCCTCACCGGTTGCGTATCAGCTCGATGAATCCGCGCAGGAGTTCCGGCCGTTCCGCCACCCCTGTGACGCGCTGCTCGAAGACGCGGCAGGTGTAGTAGTAAGTGCCTTCCGGCAAATCCTGCCCGGAAAGGTTGGTTCCGTCCCAGTTGATGGCCGGGTCTTCGGTGCGGAAAACGAGCTGACCCCACGCATTGTACACCTCGAATTCCACGTGATCAATGAAGCAATAGGGGAAAGGCGTGAACAGGTCGTTCTGGCCGTCGCCATTGGGTGTGAAAGTGTTGGGCAGTTCGTACAGCGGACAGTTGTCGGCACAGACCCGCTCGCTGAACACACTCTCATTGAAAAAGCTGTCTATGGCCGTGATGGCGTAGCAGCCGGCCAGCCCCGCCTCGGGGGCATCTATGTAGCTGAACTGGTCGGGCTGCTCGATCTGCGCGATCAGCTCGAACGGGCTGTTTTCGTCGGGCGCGTAGTAGAGGCGGTAGCCGATGACGTCGTCGCTCTCGGGGCAGGCCACCTGCGGATGGCTCCATTCGAGCAGGTTTTCCAGCTTGTCCGCATCACAGGAAGTGCCCCCCTGCGTGCAGATGTTGCTCACGCTCAGCGAGGGCGGGCAGGGCGGCATGCTGTCCACGGGCACCGTGCATACCCTTTGCGAGAGGTTGATCAGCGGCTCGGCAATGCCTTCGATACCATAGCTGCCGCGTGCTTCGACGTAGTAGCAGTACTCGCGGCCGTTGACCAGCCCCTCGTCGAGGAATGCAGGATCGTAGCTCAGGCCGATGCTGTCCCATGCGTTGGTGGCGGGGTTGAAGCGGAAGATGACGAACTCCTTGTTGTCCCACGGCACGTCGAAGGTCCACTGCAATTGCACGGCCTCGTCGATGCCGGTGGCGCCGAGAAACACGGTCGAAGCAGGCGCGGCATAGCCCAGCGGCTCATTCTGACCACCCGTGTAAAAGGCAATGCGATAGGTATGGCCCTCATTGCGGGTGTCGAGACCCACATCGGTAAAGGTGGTGTCGTTGGCCTGCCAGAACTCGTCGGCCGAGGCACTGAAGCCGGTCGGCACCCAGTCGTCGGTGCCGATGCCGGTGCTGCGCCACAGCTCGTAGCGGTAGGGGCCGGGGTTCATGAGGGTGTCCAGATCCTCGGCCTTGGGCTTCGACCAGGCGACGAACACGTTGCCGTCGGTGGCGTCGGTGACCAGGACCGAAGCGTGGGTCATGAGCGGCACATCGCGGCTCAGTTGCACACACAGCTCGTCGCTGGGCAGGCTCTCGACCACGTTGTAGGGCTGTGGCGGGTTGAGGTTGGTATAACGCGCAAACTTGGCCACGATGCGATAGCAATAGGTGCGCCCCCGCTCTACATTGGTATCGAGAAAAGCATAGCGTCCGTTCTGTTCGTCCTTCGTCGTGGCTTCGACGAGGGTGTAGCCCAGGGCGGCCAGGTCGGGCGGATAGCAGGTGTCGATGGGAAAGCTGTTGGCGCCCTCGCGTCGCCACACGCTGAAGCCGAAGAAGTAGTTGTCGGCTGCGGCGTCGCAGGAGTAGGGCTTGGCCCAGTGGACGAGCACCTGCCCCGATCCGGTTTGGGCCTGCACGTCTTCGGGCGGTGGGCCCACCACCTTGATCCGGACCGTCTTGAGCGTGGCCAGACCCACCGTGTCGAAGTGGTTGTCCACGGCCTTGAAGACAACGGAGTAGTAACTGTCGGAGATGTGTTCGCAGGTGGTCTGCCACCTGAATTTTTTCACTACGGGCTGCGGCTGATAGGTGGGGTTGGCCCAGCCCGCGGCATCATCGGCCGGACTGATCGGCACCTCGAAGGGCCCGCCCAGCGCGCTCAGCTCTATGAGGTCGTCGGCATTGGGGTCGGTAGCGACCACGTCGAACTCGATCAGCTCGCCGGCCACCACGCAAATTTCTTCGGGCGCTTCGATCTCGGGCGGCAGGTTGTCTTCACATTGCCGGATGGTGAACTGCATGTCGCGCCGCACCGTGTCGATGGGCGCGCCGTTTCGCCACGAGATGATGAGCATCGAAATGACGTACTCGCCAGGCACCTGCGGGTTGTCCCAGATGAAGTCACCCGTCACTTCGTTGAAGTCAATAAAGCTGCCTTCGTTGCCCGGCACCAGATGCGGGAACACGTAGTTGGGCACCTGGGTGCCCACGTCCATCAGCGGCACGCTGAGCTGGTACGAGATGCTGTCGCCGTCGATGTCCCAGGCGTTGGGGTTGTGCACGAATGGCTGCCCGACACAACCGAAATCAATGGGTGGCTGGAGCAGCACCGGCGTGTTGTTGCAACCGTCGAACTGCGGGTTGAGAAAGGCATAGGTCGTCGCCAGGTGAAAGGGCACCTGATCCGAGTTGGGATAGTTGACGTTCAGGATGCCGCCATTGCGGTTGGGGTCGGTCATGGTGATGCGGTAGATGCCGCGGCCGGGGTAGGTGTGCTCGGCGATGTAGATGTTTTTCTTGATGTCGTTGCCGAGCAATACACCATTGCCGTTGCCGTTCACGCGCGCCACCTTTTCGCACGAGCCGTCGCCCCAGCAGATGGTCAGCGTATCGCGGTCGGCAGCCACCGAGCTGGCCTTGGTATAGGTCGTGATGGTGGCCCGGATCCTGAGCCCGCACACGCCGTTTTCGTCTTCCAATTGCTCGATGCTGATGTCGCCTGCGCGGTTGTGGGTCGCAAGGGCAACAACAGGAAGGAGGAAAAGCCACAGTAAGGGGAGGTACTTCATGAGTTCCAGCTTGTGGGAAAAAATGCGTCGGCACGTCTTCAACGTCCACAGTCCTGTTTTCGTGCTTTCGCAAAAATGGCGCGACAACCATTTGCGCGCAAGCGCTGTGGCCATACAACGAGCCCAAGTTAATCAGGTTTGCCGAGGGTATCGGTTTTCTGTGCCATAGCGGGTCTGAGCGCAGCGGTCGGCTCAGCCGGCGGTGGTCTGCGGGTCGGCCATCACGCCCATTTGTTGCATGCAGCAACGGAGACTGTCGTACCAGTGCGGGATGTCGAGGCCGAAGGCTTTGCGGAAGCGCCCCTTGTGCATCAGGCTGTAGTGGGGGCGCGGCGCCGGCGTGGGGTACTCGTCGGAAGTGATGGGCTGTACCCTACAGGGCAAGCCGGCAAGTCTGAAAATCGCTTTCGCAAAATCGTACCAGCTCGTCACGCCGTCGTTGGCGTAGTTGAACAGGCCGGCCATGCGCTGTGCCGACAGCCTTCCGGCAAAAAACGCCTCGAGGATGCGCAGGGAGGCTTCGGCCAGGTCGCGCGTCCAGGTGGGAGCGCCTACCTGGTCGTACACCACGCGCAATTCGTCGCGCTCGCGACCCAGTCGTAGCATGGTGTTGAGAAAGTTGTGGCCATACTGGCTGTACACCCACGAGGTGCGGATGATCGTACACTCCGGATGCGCCTGCCGCGCCATTTCTTCGCCCTTGAGCTTGGTGCGCGCATACACGCCGCGGGGCAGGGTGGGGTCGGTTTCGCGCAGGGGGCGGTTGAGCTCGTTGTGATAGACGTAGTCGGAGGAGTAATGAATGAACCGAAGGCCCTTCCTGGCCGCGGCACGCGCCAGCTCGTACACCGCCGTCACGTTGACGGCCAGTGCCTTCTCGGCTTCCGTCTCCGCGCGATCTACGGCCGTATAGGCTGCCGTATTGATGACGGCATGCAACTCCTGGGTGCCGAAAAACTCTTCGACGGCGCGCGTGTCCGTGATGTCCAGTTCCTGCCTTCCGGCAAAAACGAATTCGAGTCCGGGAAAGGCCGGGGCAATTTCCTGAAAGGTGCGGCCCAATTGGCCCTGGGCCCCCGTGACGAGAATACGTGCGCGCATAAGCGATATGTTCAGGTGGCAAAAACGGGATCTTCCATCCGACGGCGGTGCTGCCCGAAGCGCGGCAGGCGACTGTCTTTTTCCGAAAGGATGATGGCCTCCTTCGGCAACTGCCAGTTGATGCCGAGGGCCGGGTCATCGAAGCGGATGCCGCCTTCGTGCTCGGGCGAGTAGTAGTTGTCGCATTTGTAGAAAAACACTGCCCGCTCGCTCAGCACGGCATAGCCATGCGCAAAGCCGCGCGGGATGTAGAGTTGCAACTTGTTTTCAGCCGACAGCTCGATACAGAAGCTTTTGCCATAGGTGGGCGACCCTTCGCGCAGGTCCACGGCCACGTCCAGCACGCGCCCTTCCAGCACGCGCACCAGCTTGGCCTGGGCCATCGGTTCGATCTGATAGTGCAGGCCGCGCAGCACGCCATAGCCCGAAAGGGCCTGGTTGTCCTGCACGAAGTCGGCATGAATGCCGGCCTCCTCGAAGACGCGTTTGTTGAAACTCTCGAAAAAGTAGCCTCGCCTGTCTTCGAACACGCGCGGCTCGAAAATCAGCAGTCCTTCGATCCCTGTCTCTTTGAATGGCATAAGTCGGCAGATTGCGTGATTCGGATTTGTATGGCAAATTATACGCACCTCAACGTGGTGGGGGAACCTGTTTGCTCGGGCCAGGTGATTGTGATGGCGGAATCGGCCAAAACGGCGCAGGGCGAGTGGGTGATCAGCCTGTCTGCTGCAATTTCCATTCCTTTTTTCCCACGGCTGGCAGAGCTCATTTTTCCCGGAAGAAAATCGAAATGGGCACGCCGGTAAAGTCGAAGTGCTTGCGGATCTGGTTTTCGAGGTAGTTTTTGTAGTTCTCCTTCACGTGTTTGGGATGGTTGCAGAAGAAGGCAAAGGCCGGCCAGGCCGTCGGCAACTGGGTCACGTACTTGATCTTGATGCGCTTGCCGCGATGCATCGGCGGCGGGGATTGCTCGATGAGCGGAAGCAGTACGTCGTTCAGCTCCGAGGTCTTGATCTTGCGCTGTCGGTTTTCGTACACCCGCAGGGCGGCGTCCACGGCCTTGAAGATGCGCGTCTTTTCCAGTGCTGATATAAAGATGATGGGCACGTCGGTGAAGGGGGCGATGCGCTCCCTGATGGCCTGCTCGCAGGTTTTGGCTGTGTGGGTGTCTTTGTCCACGGCGTCCCATTTGTTCACGAGGATGAGCACGCCTTTCTTGCGGCGTTGGGCCAGGCGCAGGATCTTCAGGTCTTGCGACTCGATGCCAAGCGTGGCGTCGATCATCAACCACACGACATCGGACTGCTCGATGGCCTTGACGGCGCGCAACACCGAGTAGAATTCGATGTTTTCGCGCACCTTCGACTTCTTGCGGATGCCGGCCGTATCCACCAGCATGAATTTCTTGCCGAACTTGTTGTAAATGCTGTGGATGGTGTCGCGAGTGGTGCCGGCCACCGGCGTGACCAGCGTGCGCTCCTCGCCCAGCAGCGCATTGGTCAGCGACGATTTGCCCACGTTGGGTTGGCCGACGATGGCAAATTTGGGCAAGTCGGTTTCGATCTGGGGCGGCTCCTCGTCGAGATGCTCTACGAGGGCATCGAGCAGGTCGCCTGTGCCGCTGCCCGTAAGCGACGAAATGAAGAACGTGTTCTCGAAGCCCAGGCTCCAGAACTCATTGGCTTCGAAAAAGCGCTCGCTGTTGTCCACTTTGTTGACGGCCACGAACACGGGTTTGTCCGTGCGGCGCAGCATGTCGGCCATCATCTCGTCCAGGTCGGTGATGCCGGTGGTCACGTCCACCATGAAGATCAGCGCGCTGGCTTCCTCGATGGCAATCTGTACCTGCTCCCGGATAGACTCTTCGAAGATGTCGTTCGGGTTGGGTACGAAGCCGCCGGTGTCCACCACCGTAAACTGCTTGCCGTTCCACTCGGTCATGCCGTATTGCCGGTCGCGGGTCACGCCCGGCACGTCTTCGGTGATGGCCTGCCGCTGTCCGATCATGCGGTTGTAGAAAGTACTTTTGCCCACGTTGGGCCGGCCTACTATGGCTACGATGTTGCTCACGGTCGTTTTTTTGGTTTCAAGTTTGTACGCTCTTCAGATTGGAACGGGAAACCTGGTTGTGGAAACGGTGTAATCGGTCAAACCGGCTAAATCGGTGTAATTGGTCAAACCGGTCAAATCGGTCAAACCGGTCAAATCGGCACTCCGTCACTCAATCACTCAATCACTCAATCACTCCATCACTCCATCACTCCATCACTCCATCTCTCCATCTCTCCATCTCTCCATCTCTCCTCTCTCCTCTCTCCTCTCTCCTCACTGATATCCCAGCTTCTTGAGCAGTTGCTCGTTGTCGCGCCATTTTTCGCGCACTTTGACGCGCAGTTCGAGGTGGACGCGCTTTTCGAGCCATGCCTCCAGGTCTTTGCGCGCCGCCATGCCGACCCGCTTGATGGCTTCTCCGCCTTTACCGATGAGGATGTATTTCTGCGAGTCGCGTTCCACGAAGATATAGGCCATGATGCGAACGATCGGCTCGCCGCGTGCGGTTTCGCCTTCTTTGAACGACTCCACCACCACTTCGGAAGAATAGGGAATCTCTTGCCGGTATTGCTCGAAGATCTTTTCCCGAATGATCTCCGCCACAAAGAAACGCTCGGGCTTGTCGGTCAGTTGATCCTTGGGGTAGTAGGGCGGGCCTTCCGGCAAATACTCGAGGATGGTGTGGAATACCTTGTCCACGTTGTATCCGTGCAGGGCTGCGGTGGGGATGCCTTCGGTGTAGGCGATGCGTTCCTTCCACTGGTGCAGCTTGACCTTCACTTCGTCCTGTGTGGCCAGGTCCACCTTGTTGAGCACGAAGATCAGAGGCACTTTGGTCGCCTTGAGGGCATCGAGCAGGGGATGGTCGTCGGGATAAACCTCCCTGACGTCGGTGACGAACAGCAACACGTCGGCATCTTCGAGGCTGGTGTGCACGAAGCGGTTCATCACTTCGTGCATCTTGTAGGCGGGGTTTTGCACGAAGCCCGGGGTGTCGGAAAAGACCATCTGGTAGTCGTCGCCGCTGACGATGCCGATGATGCGGTGACGGGTCGTCTGGGGCTTGTTGGTGATGATGGCCAGTTTCTCGCCGACCAGGGCATTCATCAACGTGGACTTGCCCACGTTGGGGTTGCCAATGATGTTGACGAATCCCGAGCGATGCCCTTTGTGTTCGTTCGGTTCCATGATGCGATTGTTTTTCCTGAATGGTTGCAAAGAAAAAGCACCCTGCAAAATGCTGCGGGGTGCTTTTTGACGCAAGTCAGCCATGCTGTCAGGCGCCGAGGTAGTATTTGAGCAGCTTGCTGCGATTGGTGGCGCGCAGCTTGCTGATGGCTTTGTCCTTGATCTGGCGTACGCGCTCGCGCGTCAGGCCGAACTTTTCGCCGATATCTTCGAGCGACATGGGGTGCTCTACGCCAATGCCGAAATAGAGTTTCACGACGTCGCGCTGGCGTTCGGTCAGCGTGCTGAGCGAGCGTTCGATCTCGCGGCGCAGCGATTCGCGGTATTCGAGGTCTTCATCGGTGCCGGGGGTGGTGGTGTTCTCCAGCACGTCGAGCAGCGAGTTGTCTTCGCCATCGACGAAGGGTGCATCCATCGACACGTGGCGGGCAGCTACACTGAGCGTCGTCTCCACCTCGTCGGACGAAATTTCCAGCACTTCGGCCAGCTCTTCGGCGCTCGGCTCGCGCTCGAATTCTTGTTCGAGCTGGCTGAAGGCCTTGTTGATCTTGTTGAGCGAACCCACCTTGTTCAACGGCAGGCGCACGATGCGCGATTGCTCGGCCAGTGCCTGGAGAATCGATTGGCGGATCCACCACACGGCGTAGGAGATGAATTTGAAGCCGCGCGTCTCGTCGAAACGCTGGGCGGCCTTGATCAGGCCCAGGTTGCCTTCGTTGATCAGGTCGCTGAGCGACAGGCCCTGGTTCTGGTACTGCTTGGCCACCGAAACGACGAAGCGCAGGTTGGCTTTGGTCAGCTTCTCCAGTGCTTCCTGGTCGCCCTGCTTGATGCGCTTGGCCAGCTCTACCTCCTCCTCGGGAGTCAACAAATCCACCTTGCCAATCTCCTGAAGGTATTTCTCCAACGACTGGCTCTCGCGGTTGGTGATGGATTTGGTGATCTTCAGTTGTCTCATCTATCAGCTTTTTTCAACTATACGAAACAAAACTTCACACTTCTGGCGCGTGCCCACGGCACTGCCAAAGCTTGTTAATGCCTCAGTACTGTTTTGGTTGAATGGAGTGGCAAGAAAAGAGAAGCAGCTTTGCCTGCGAACAAGGCGGGAAAGGGTGAGTAGTCCATGTGCATATCCGTATTCACTGCCGTTCTGGTGCGCGCCATACCGCTGCTTGCCGAAGTGCCTGTTTTTGAAAGTGGTGCAAAGGTATCCCTTTTCACCCATCTTGTCAAGCAAAGTTTCCGCATGAACCAAATTTCCTTTGGTTTTCCTCACAAGCTGTTGGCTTTTGCCAAAAATCGGGCCGAGATGTGCAGGGCGCTGGTGGCGTGTGCAGGCCGCGTGCGGCCGGGCTTCCATCGCCTTGTTTTTGGATATGTGGCAATTTTGATTTTTATTGCATGCAGCAGAAAGAGGCGTGCCTCGTTGTCGCCCACTGCCGTTCGTTTTCCTCAACTTTTTGCTCATGGAACGGGTCAAAGTCAATATGGAGTTCATCATGCGCTGCTCACCGGAGATTCTGTATCGGTATTTCCTTCAGCCGGCCATTCTCGTTCGCTGGTTTTGCGACAGCGTCGATATTTCGGGCGATGTGTTCACCTTTGAGTGGAGTGGGAGCGAGGAGGTGGCCCGGCTCGTGGAGTCGGTCGAAAATGAGCGATTGCGTTTCGAATGGCTGGATGATGAGCGCGAAGGAGAATACCTCGAATATAGAATCTCGAAATCGCCCATCACCGGCGAAACCATTCTGGAAATTACCGATTTCTGCGACGAAGACGAAGTGGACGATACCCGCCAGTTGTGGGAAAGCCAGATTGATGCCCTGCGAAAGGTGATTGGTGCCTGAGCCGGATGAATGAGGAACCGAGGATTGAGGCCCCTGAAAAAAGCCGAAAAATTATTCAGTTACACAGAGCGCCCACCGAGAATACGCTGAGTTTCACATAGTTACAAAAGCTGCGTGCAAACTGCGTGAATCTGCGGCCGAAGGCTGCGGTTGCAATGAGTGAGGAACCGAGGAATCGAGGATTTGACAAAAAACTGATAGTCAACAAGAAAAACTTTAAACCCTAAACCCTCAACCCTCAACCCTACCCTCAACCCTACCCGCAACACCTTTTTGCCCCCGGTTCATTTTCGGGATGTGGAATCATCTATTCAAGGACACCACCCTCAATTCAAATACCCCACTGAACCTTGAACGGAAAATGCAAAGCCCGCTGCGTTCTGACACAGCGGGCTTCGTTTTTTGGCGAAAGCCGAAAGAATGATGACCCGTTATTTGTTGCTCAACTGTGGTTGGCGCGTCACGAGGTGTTCGGTGATGAACTTGCCCACCTGCTCGCCCTGGTCTTTGCCGATCATGCAGGCCGGCCGATAGTGGATGCCGCCGTAGAGTCGACTGATGGCGGCTTCGTCAGAGGCTTCGAGGAAGGAGTTGAACGAGCGGGGCGGCATGCCGTATTCCACTTCCACCGAGTCGGTGTAGGGGAAGGGCTCGCCGAACACATGGGTCAGGGCCACGGCGGCGGCGCGTGAGATCACGCTGTGGCCGCTGGTGTACTCGGGGAAGGGAGGCGTTTGCAGAAACGGCTTCCAGTTTTCGTCGTAGTAGGTGTTGATGACCGTTTCGGGGCGCACCAGGTTCGAGCGGTACTTTTCATCCCAGCACGAGATGAACGCATCGAACAGGGCCACCGAGGTCCACAGGTAGGCATTGACCGACTCCATCATGTCGGCGTTTGCCTTCTTGCAGGCGATGGTGCAGATGCCCATCCAGTGGCCGCCGGGCGTGATTTTTTTCACGGCAAACATGACGTGGCCCTTGTGGTGCGACACGTAGGGGTTGCAGTCCCAGAATTTGGCAATGGCCTGGCGCTCCTTGCGCTCGGCCGTGTCGGGCACGTTGAGGGCGTTGTACACCTCCATGGTCTCTTTCCAGAACTGGCTGTTGGGGTCGGTAGAGAAGGGGGTGGGCCGCGGCGGAATGAACTGCTGGGCCGAATCGATGACCAGGGTGCGGATCTTGTTCCAGTGAGGCTCGATGCCGTCCATGTAGTCGGGCGGGGTGGGGCGCCAGCGCGCGGGGTCGTCGGTGATGGTGTATTTGGGATAGGTGCGCGTCTCCTTGTACATGTCCTTGCCGGCCCAGGCGAGGATGTGGTCGGCTACGGCATCTCCGTAGGCCACCGAACGCTCGAACACGTCGGAGGGCATGTGGATGGCTCGAAACTCCTCCATGATTTTCTGTTCGAACTCGTCCATCATGGCCTCGGAGAAGATGAGGGCTTTGCCAACCTTGAGGAATGCCCGAGTTGCAGCCAGCGGGAAGCAGTATTCCTTTCCTGCTTCCGGTTCGGGTGCCGGCTTCAGCTCGTTCAGTTGGCCGGCCAGGGTGCGGTATTCGGGATGGTCGTGGCGCAGGGCCTCATAGGCGGCAATGGTCGGATAGACATAGATTCGGGCAGCCACCGGCGGCGAGAAAATGTCGTGCACGATGACGTCGGTGAGCTGCTTCATCGAGCGGTGGATGAATTCGGCATTGTTGGCCTCTTCCTTCCAGTCGGGATTGACCTGCTCGCAGCTTGTCCACAGGACGGCCGCAAGGGCGATGGTGACCCAAACGGCACCCAGCTTGGCTGATTTGTTCATGATCGTTTTCGATTAGTTGAATTTGACAATGTTGAATGTTAATTGTTGCTTGCGCTTGCAATCGGGAGTGGCTTTTCGTCTTGCGCTTGTGCAAAAAGGTTACTTTCTCCATTTGCGGAAGCAGGCCCTCGCATCACAGGGCGGAGAGGTGCGTCGGGTTTGAGGAGCCAAGTGGCTATTGGTCAGGATGATGCAAAGTTATTTTTTGTCGGGAAAAAGGCAAGACCCGATCGGGAAGGATTGAAAGAGCCTGTTGTGAGCAGCTTGCGGTTTGGGTGGTGTGGCCGTCGCTTGCGCAGCCCGCAAACATTCGTTGCGCCTGGTATCGAGACGATCCGATGTCGGAACGATGCGAGGCAGGGGCTTCAGGCTTTCATTTTCATTGGGATGCCTGGCCAGAGGCCGCTACCTTTGCCGAAATTTTCAGGATATGAAGCAGCAGTGGGTCGATACGCATGTCCATCTGTACGCCGAACAGTACGATGAAGACCGGGAGGCCGTCGTGCAGCGGGCCCTCGATGCGGGGGTGCACCGCCTGTACATGCCCAACATAGATGCCGGGTCCATCGAGCCGATGTTGGAAGTGGAAGCCCGCTGGCCCGACCACTGTTTCGCCATGATGGGGCTGCACCCCTGCTCGGTGGACGGCGGTTTCAAAAAAGCACTCGATACGGTGTACGATTGGCTGAGCCGGCGCCCTTTTGCCGGGGTGGGAGAGATTGGCCTGGACCTGCACTGGGACGATACCTGGTTCGCGCAGCAGCAGGAGGCTTTCCGCATCCAGGTGGAATGGGCCATGGAACTCGGTTTGCCGGTGGTCATCCATACGCGCAAAACCATCCCGCATGTGCTCGATATCCTGGAGCAGATAGCCGATGAGCGCCTCTTCGGGATCATGCACTGCTTTACCGGCACAGTGGAAGAAGCGCGTCGCGCCACTGCGCTGGGTCTGAAGCTCGGCATTGGCGGCGTGCTTACGTTCAAGAACAGCGGCTTGGACAAGGTGGTGGCGCAGTTGTCGGCCGACCATCTGGTGCTGGAAACGGATGGTCCATGGCTGGCACCCACGCCCTGGCGCGGCAAGCGCAATGAGAGCAGCTATATCCCGCTCATTGGCCGCAAGTTGGCCGAGGTGCTCGGCATGGCGGTGGAAGAGGTGGCACGGGTCACCACCTGCAATGCGGAGGCAGTGTTCGGCGGTACGGAGGCACGTGCCGGCGCCCCGTGGAATGTCCGGTCGTAGTGCGCTCTTGCGAAATTTTTTTGCTGTTTGGTTGGATGGGGCATGAAATGGGATATTTTTGCCCCCGCCCCAAACGCCAAAAGTGGCCATGAATACATCCAAAGAGCCAAAGGCATTGCTTTCTGCAAAGCTCAGGATGCAACAATAATTTGGATAATTACCTCAAGTGCTCAATTTTTGTGGCCGCTATAGTTCCCCAAAGGTGGGTACTTTCTATTTTTGCCCCGAAACCATAATGAATCGCATCCTGAAGGCCGCCCGGGCCGAATCCCGAAAGCGGGGAAGGCAGCGCTACGGGCTTGGACCCCATGTGAGGAAAAAGACGTGCAACCTCTGCGACGTCGTTCGCCTTTGCATATGGCATACGGAGAGATGGCCGAGTGGTCTAAGGCGCACGCCTGGAAAGCGTGTACTCCGGGAGAACCGGGGTCGCGGGTTCGAATCCCGCTCTCTCCGCGAATTTTTTTGAAAGACCAACTATTCACAAATTAAATTTTCCTGACTATGCGAAAATTGTTAGCTCTGATGCTGGTGTTTGGCCTCGCGGTGTGCCAGGTCAACTACGCATACGCACAAGACGAGAACCAGCCCGAACAGACGGAAGAAGCTGCTGCTGATCAGGCGGCAGACACGACGGCTGCTGCCGCCCCCGCTGAAGCTGAAGAAGAAGCGGCCGAGCCTGCCGCGCCGGCTGCCGAGGAATCCAGCGCTGAGCCCACGGGTTTTCAGGTGCTCAAGGAGAAGTTCATCGAAGGTGACTGGCGTTTCATGAGCCTCGTACTGCTGTGCCTGATCCTCGGTCTGGCCTTCTGTATCGAGCGCATCATCACCCTCAACATCGCCACCACCAACACCGACAAGCTGTTGGCCCGCATCGACGAGCGCCTCAAGCAAGGCGATCTTCAGGGAGCCATGGAGGTGTGCAAGGCTACGCCTGGCCCCACTGCCGCCATCCTGTACGAAGGTCTGAAGCACGTAGAGAAAGGCCCCGATGCCGTCGAGAAAGCCATCGTTTCGTATGGCAGCGTACAGATGGGTCTGCTGGAGAAAGGCCTGGTGTGGATCTCGCTGTTCATCGCCATTGCCCCGATGCTCGGTTTCATGGGTACGGTAATCGGTATGATCCAGGCCTTCGACCGTATCGAAGCGGTAGGTGACCTGTCGCCTTCGGTTGTGGCCGGTGGTATCAAGGTGGCCCTGCTGACCACGGTATTCGGTCTGATCGTGGCCATCATCCTGCAGATCTTCTACAACTACATCGTTTCGAAAATCGACGGCATCACCCAGAAGATGGAGGAAGCCTCGATCGCCCTGATCGACATCCTGATCGACAACGGCATGTTCAAGAAGTAATGCTTAAACAAAAAGGAAACCAACGATGTATAATTTTTTGATAAAGCACGGTCAGGTGGTGGCTTTCGGCCTGGGCTTGCTGCTCATCCTGATCTTCTTCGGCAACGTGACTGCCGGCATGGAAGAGTTCAGCATGCTGCCGGAAGACCAGCAGAAGACCTCTGACATTTTCAACTTCGGGCTCTACGCGGCGATTGTGCTGACGGTGCTGTGTGCCGCCATCGCCATCCTCTTCGGCATCTACCACGTGATAGACAATCCGAAGGGGTCGCTCAAGGGCCTGATCGGAATCGCGGCACTGCTCGCTATCTTCTTCGTTGCCCGCTCGATGGCCGCCCCCGACACGGGCAGCCTTGCAGAGACGGCGCGCGAATTCAACGTGACGCCCGAGCAGAGTGCCACCATATCCGGCGCCCTGGTCACGGCCCTGGTCATGGCAGGCATCGCAGCAGTGACCGTCGTCGTATCCGAAGTGCGCAACTTCTTTAAATAATTGATTCATGGCTAAAAGCAAAGCAAGAGACAAGGTCTCGACGGAAATCAATGCCGGCTCGATGGCCGACATTGCCTTCCTGCTGCTCATCTTCTTCCTGGTGACCACGACCATCGACGTGGACAAGGGCATCAGGGTGAAGCTGCCGCCATGGTCGGACGAAGAACCCGACATCCAGAAGCTCAAGGAGCGCAACGTGTTCAGCGTGCTGGTCAATGCGCAAAACCAGCTTCTGGTGCGGGGTGAGCTGGCGAGAATCGAGGACCTCAAGGAAAGGGCCAAGGAGTTTATCATGAACCCCAACAACCGCCCCGACCTTGCGGAGAAGCCCACCAAGGCCATCATCTCGCTCAAGAACGACCGCGGCACCAGCTACAAGACCTATCTGCAGGTGTACAACGAGCTGAAGGCCGCCTACAACGAACTCTGGGACGAAGAGTGCCGGAAAATGTACGGCGTGCCCTACAGCGAGGATTTGCCCCTGGCAATGCGCAAGGCGATCAAGAAGAAGATCCCCTTCGTGTTGTCCGAGGCCGAGCCGACCAACTTTGGTGAAGAGAAGTAAACCGGATGGTCCGCTTGCATTTGTAATCAACCGAATTTTCTAAAACGCTCGTTATGGCCAAGTTTGAGAAAAAGAGAGGCAAAACGGCGCCCGCCATCTCGACCGCATCGCTGCCCGACATCATCTTCATGTTGTTGTTCTTCTTCATGGTGGTGACGGTCCTGCGCGATTCGGAACTGATGGTACGCGTCGTAGTGCCCGAGGCTACCGAGCTGGACAAGCTGGAGCAAAAGTCGCTGGTGCACTACATGTACATCGGCCGGCCGCTGAAGAAATACCAGTCGGTGTACGGTACCTCGCCCCGCCTCCAGTTGGGTGACAAGTTTGCGACGATTGACGATATTCCGCTTTTCATTGAAAAGCACAAGCTGACCGTACCGGAAAGCCAGCATGGTCGTATCACCACGTCCCTGCGCGTCGATGGAGACGTGACCATGGGGATCGTGACCGACGTGAAGACCAAGCTGCGCAAATCCGGTCAGTTGCTCGTCAACTATTCGGCGCGGCCCAAGGCCGAGTAACGCAAAGGCGTCGCTGCCACGCAGCAAGGTGGCTGAAAAAAGCGCGTGTCGGAATGCCGGCACGCGCTTTTGTTTTTGGCGGTGTCTGGAATGGGGATTTTGCATCGCTGAAAGGTGGGGTATACTTCAAAATGGGGTAGTGTCCCCGATCAACTGATTTTAGACTGCGTTTTCTGCGGCCGAAGGCTGCGGTTTGAAGGATGAGGAATCGAGGAATGAGGCCCCTGAAAAAAGCCGAAAAATTATTCGGGTACACAGAGCCCCACCGAGAATACACTGAGTTTCACAGAGTTACAAAAAACTGCGCTCAAACTGCGTCCATCTGCGGCTGAAAGCTGCGGTTCGTTCAAATTGATGCGCAAAAAGATTTGATTTACAATAATTTAAGC
>WFYJ01000203.1 GCA_015490175.1 Saprospiraceae bacterium
CCAAAAGCCGGAGAACGTTCCTCATGGTTCTGTGTTTATTCATTTTTGCCCCGAACTGACCCGGACGGGGCTTCGGGGCTGCGGTGCTTTCATCCGGGTACCGCAGCTTCACCCGGCTGCGCGCAGCTTTTTGCAATTGCATTACAAAAAAACATACTCCTGAAAAAAACCAAATAACAGGTGCACATTTTTCAACACACAGCCACATTCCAGAACAATACTTCGCCACGACCAGCCTCGACAAAACAACCGCGGGTACAACGCCTCCCCCGACACGGGAAAAACAACTTCCCTGCACCCCACTTTCCCCTTTCCGCAAAAACAGCGCAGCGCCACCGGCGCGGGAGCCGATGGCGCTGCATGCTTGGCAAAGTTTGTCCGATTATTCCACGATCAGCTTGCGCACAATGGCCGCCCGATCGGACTGCAGCTTCAGGAAGTAGATGCCCGAAGGCAGATCCGACAGATCGAGCGTGTGCGTCTCGTTGCCGCTGCTGAGGAAGTGGCGGCTCATCACCTCGCGGCCGTCGGCTGTGGTGACGGTTGCCGTCAGCGAAAGCACCTCGTCGGAACGGATGCCGAGGGTGAGGGGGCCGTCGGTGGGGTTGGGCCACACGCCCAGGCGGAAGTCGGGCGCCACCTCTTCGGTTGAGGTGGGGAAGGCCGACTCGACGAGGGTGCCCTTGCCGTCGGCGGCGGCGCAGGCCTGGTCGCCCTGGTCGGAAGTGACGCAGGCCGTGCCGTTGTAGCTCACCAGATCCATGAACTCCACATCATCGACGAACCAGCCCAGGCCGGCCACCTGCTCGTCGGTGCCGAAGCGGAAGCGCAGGCGGATGGTCTGGCCGGCATACTCGCTCAGGTCCACGTAAGTGGGGATGAAGCCACCGCTGTTGCCCGAAAAGGCTTGCAGGTTGGGCACGACGAAGGTGCCGTAGGCGATGAAGCCCGGGTATCCGTTTTTGAACATCTTGTCGCCCACCTGCTGCCAGGTGCTGCCGCCGTCGGTCGAGATGTCCACCACGCCGCCGTCGAAGCCGGCTTCGGTTTCGTAGTAGTGGTAGAAGCGCAGCGCGGGCTGGTTGCCCTCGACGGTCCAGGGCACGAGCAGCTCGAGCACCTGCCGGCTCTCGCCCTCGATGTCTTCCACGCTCCACGAGTAGTCGGGGCTGTGGCTGAGCGCGTCGGTGATCTGCCAGATATTGGGCGCCGGATTGCCGATGTAGTAGAAGTCCCAGTTGTCTTCGGCGTCTTCGGTGGGCACGTCGTCGAGGAACCAGGTGATGCTGTAGTTGCCCGCATCGCTCATGAGCTGGTAGGTGATGGTCACCTCGTCCTGGTAGTTCATCGTGCCCAAATCGAAAATGACGGTGTTGCCATCCACGGTGGCGGGCACGTTCGAAGAGCCCTGCTTGAAGACCGTACCGGCCGGAATCTCATCGGTGACGGTGACGCCGGTGAGCGTTTCGGGTTTGTGGTTCACCACCCTGATGGTCACTTCGATATCGTCGCCGGCCTCGATGAATTCGGTCATCTCCTTGCTGATCTTCAGCTCGGGAATGCAGAGCGGGTACGGCTCGAACGACTCGGTCTGGTCGGCGGCGTTGTCGCTGTGGCCCTGGTCGGCGTAGTAGCCCAGGCCGCGCCGGGCGAATACTTCCCAGATGAGGCACTGGTTGGCGCCGCCGAAGAGGGCCTCGTCGGCAGCGAGGATGGCGTCGCGCCCATCCACGAAGCCCGGAAAGCACGGCTGGTTTTTCATGCCTTCGAACACCAGGCGCACGGCCATGTTGTTGCCGCCGGTGCCGTTGTACCAGTCGGGATCGTAGCCGTATTCGTCCACAAAGGCCCAGTACAGATCCCACAGCATGGAAGCCCACACCTCGCCCACGGCATGTACCTGGGTGTTGGCGGCCACGTCGCCATAGGTGAGCGGATTGATGCTCATATCGGTGCTGTAGGGATAGCGCCGAATGCCCCGCCCGTCGTTGGGCTGGCGCATGACGAAGGTGCCCACACCGCGGCGCTGCGCGCCCACGTCGCCGGGCCGCACCGAAGTGATGAGCGTCATGAAGTCGCTCCAGCCCTCGCCCATCTGTTCAGCGTTGCCGAGGCAGGCCGTCGAGGGGCCGCCGGTGAGGCGGGTCGAGATGCCGTGGCCGTACTCGTGCGCGATGATGCCGTTGTCGAAGTCGCCGTCGAGCTGGTCGGGGCCGCTCTGGGGCGGTGCCACGAGCGACACCTCGAGGCCCTGGCCCACGTACTGGCGGATGGTCTGGCAGTCCACGCTCGATATGAAGACGACGGGGATGGTGACCGAGCCGCCGTCCACGCCCGCGCCCATGGTGACCAGGTCGTCCTCGAAGTTGCAGATGATGACGCCGATGGCGCCGTTTTGCTCGGCCTTGAGCGCTTTGGTGCCGAACTGGCAGCCGCCGCGATCGATCAGGGCGATCTTGCCGGCCAGCTCATCGCCGTTGAGGATTTCCTCACAACCGTCAGAGGCGAGGGGCTCGAACACACCGTCATCCACGATGGCCACCTCGCCCGTGACGGGCTCCTCGGTGATGGGCGCGCCCCAACCGCTGGCCGTACCGGTTTCGTAAACGCCGGCCACGGGATCGGGCGCATTGACCGTAAGGAAACGGGCGCCGGCCGTGGTCCACACGAACATGTTGATCGAGCCGGAGGCGCCGTCATTGGCATGACTGTAGAAAGCGTTGTTGGTGCTGCCCGTTTCGGCGCCGGCCTGTGCACGCGCGATAAGCGGGTCGCCGCCCAGGCCGCCGCGGCCGTAGGTGTTTTCCTGGAAGTTGCCGGCCGCTTCATCGAAGCCGTAGTGATAGGTCAGGTCGTGGATGACGTTGCTCATGTAGAACAGGTTGGTCACGGCCGCATCAATCATGCTGTCCGGCTCGGCATTGTCGTCGTAAAAGAAGTCGAAGATGAGATCGGGGCCGCCGTCGGGCTCATCCCCTTGCGAGCTGCCGTTGTCCTGGCGGTCCTGGTAGGCGTGTACGTTGTTGCCCCGCGTAATGGTGTACTCGGGCCCGGGCTCGCCGTTGGTGTCGTGCCAGCCGTAAGGCGAAGCCAGGCTATCGTGCGGATTGACGACAAGCGTGCGCGGCCCGTGCGCGGGGCTTTCGAGCGGAATGGCAAAGACGTTGTAGGCAGCGCCGTCGGTCACGACGACCGGCGCCATGTTTTCCTGCTGCTGCACCTCGCGCACGGCGGCCTCGGCGCCGGCACGCGTCACCCCACCGGCCGTGCAGTAGATCGTCCAGTTGTCCTTGTCGAGCAGCTCGCCCGTGGTGGCATCGATGCGCATGCTCCACTTGTCGTGGCTGCCTGCCGGGGCCAGCAGCACGTCCCAGGCCAGGCGCACGCCCTGATCCTTTGTCGGGGCCAGCACGAGTGCCACGTGGATGTCTTCACGCGCCACGGTCTCGTTTTCAAAGACGAAGTGGTGCGCATCGGGCCGGGCCGCCAGGCGCAGCGTGCCTTCCTGTGCCAAGCCCAGGTGTTGCAGCGCGGCGGCCACGCCCGCCTCGGCCGTCAGCGCGGGCGTGGTGGTGTTGACCTTGTCGGCCAGGTGGCTGACGAAGCGACGACCCACGAAGAAGACTTCGCCCTCTTTGCTGATGTTGAAGTTGTTGATGGCGTTGTACACTTCGATGCCTTGGTAGCGCTGTTTCAGATACACGCGCGTGATACCCGTGCTGCGATCAGTGTACAGGTCGCTGACGACGACGTCGGCGATGTCTTCGGGTGCATAGCCCCATTCCTTCTGGTGCTCGCTCAGGTAGCGCAGGGCGATGTCGAGAGCTTGCCGGTCGGTTTGCGCCCCGGCAAACACACTCAGGCCCAGCATCAGGAAGAGCAGGCCCGCCAATCGGGTGCGGATTTCTTTCATACGGCTAAAAAATTGATTGATAAAACATGGATCTCTTGCACACATCCAATGAGGAAGAACAGTCAAAGTGGTACGCGTACCGGCGTTCTCCCGGGAGGGCCCAACAAATTTATTCTTTGATTTTGTGCACAAAGCGCCTTTCGGCAAATAATTCCCACAAAGCGATGCCAGATGACAAAAAATCCCGCTCCGGGTGCAAGGCGCTGCAGACGCCCCCGAACCGGGAAAATGGCATAGCTTGCCCATCTGTTCGCTGATATGGAAGCTACCATGCACATACTCGCCCCGTTTCGCAGCCCACGTCTGGAGTGGGTGCTGAAGGTGCTGTGCCGCCACATCCTCGGCGTGGAATACCTCCTGCACACCGATCCCGACGCATGGCAGCACTGCGCCGGCCTGCGCATCGCTTACGGCCTCCCGCACCCGGCTGCACACCTGCACCTCCCCGAAACGGGTCTTTTGCGCGAAAGCGGCATCCGAGACTTTACGCCGCCCACGGGCAGATGGGGCGAGCTGCCGGTACTGTTTCCCGAAAGGGGGGAGATTCCTTTCGACCTCTTTGCCGCCGCCTTCTTCCTGCTGAGCCGCTACGAAGAATACCTGCCGTTCGATGCCGATCGCTACGGGCGCTTTCCGGCGCACGCCTCGCTGATGGGCCGCCACCACTGGCTCCATCTGCCCCTCGTCGATCTGTGGGGGGCCCGTCTGCGCCGGATGGCGCGGCAAAAGCTGCCCGCCCTGCACTGGCCGGCGCGCCCACGGCGGTGGGTGCCCACCTGCGACGTGGACATGGCCTGGGCCTATTTGCATCGGCCGTGGTGGCGTACCCTCGGTGGGTGCTTGCGCGACCTGGCCCGAGGCGACACCCGCGCGCTGGCCGCACGTTGGCGCACCTTGTCGGGCCGCCAGGCCGACCCTTACGACACCTTCGACCGCATGCTGGCCCATTACGAGCGTGCCGGCACCGAAGCCGTCTTCTTTTTCCACGTGGGCCCCTGGGGGCGCTACGACAAGAACGTGCCGCTGCGCCATCCGGCCATGCAGCAGCTCGTGCACCGCATCGCCACGCGCGCACGCATCGGGCTGCACCCTTCCTTTGGGCAGGGCCAGACCGTTCGCGGCATACAAAGTGAAAAACGCGCCCTCGAGCGCGTCCTGGGCCACGAGCTGACCGACAGTCGCCACCACTTCCTGCGCATCCGGCTGCCGCATACCTTTCGCGCCCTGATCGAGGCCGGCATCCGCCGCGACTGGTCGCTGGGCTTTGCCGAGCAGCCGGGCTTCCGTGCCGGCACGGCACATGCCTTCCCCTGGTACGATCTGGAACGCGAGCAGCCCACGGCGCTCATGCTCGTGCCGCTGGTCGCCATGGAGGTGAGCATGCTCCAATACCTCGGGCTCGATGCCGACGCATCGCGCCGGCTGCTCCAGTCGCTCTGGGACCAAATGGCGGCCAGCGGCGGCCGGCTCGTCACCCTCTGGCACAACAGCACGCCCTTCGACGAGGCACCCTTCCAGGGATGGAGGCCGGTGGGGAGTGAGTGAGTGAGTGAGTGAGTGAGGGAGGGAGTGACGGGGTGATGGAGTGACGGAGTGAGTTGCACCGATTGCCCCTTGACAAACCCTCAACCATTGCCACCAGCTTTCCCAAACCACTTTGGGGTAGTGTCCCCGATTAACTGATTTCAAACTGCGTTTTCTGCGGCCGAAGGCTGCGGTTGCAATAGATGAGGAACCGAGGAACCGAGGATTCGATTCAAGAGGCCTGCTGAAAAAGTTGAAAAATCATTCAGTTACACAGAGCGCCACTGAGCATGCACTGATTTTCAAAGAGTTGTAAACCCGCAACCCTACACACTCAACC
>WFYJ01000204.1 GCA_015490175.1 Saprospiraceae bacterium
ACCAAAGTCGGGGACGCAACAGCTTGTTTCCGGCGAGCCGGAAGACGCAACGATTCGCGATGTTTTTTTGATTTTAAATCAATATGTTATCTATAGTGGATACGCGTCACGTTGTCACGCGTCACGCGTCACGTTTTCACGCCGTCACGGGCTTTTTTCAGTAGGCTCAATCCTCGTTTTCTCAGGACCCGCACGCCGTGCGACCTGTCCGGACTCGTCGGGATCTCAACAGCCGCACGCCGAGCACAGCGAGGCATCAACGCCGAGCGCAGCGAGGCATCAACCCAAACCTGTATAATTGCTTCCGAAACGCAAGCACCATGACGCAGTTCCACCTCACTGCCCTCGACATCGGCATCATGCTGGCCTATGCCGCCGGCATCATTCTGTACGGCCTGTACCACGCCAGACGCAAGAACTCGGAAGAGTACTTCCTTGCCGGCCGCAACATGGTATGGCCCATCGTCGGCATCTCGCTCTTCGCGGCCAACATCTCGAGCTCCACGCTCGTGGGCCTGGCCGGCGACGCCTTCAAGGGCAACGTGCACGTGTACAATTACGAATGGCTGGCCGCCGTCGTGCTCGTCTTTTTCGCCATCTTCTTCCTGCCGTTCTACCTGCGCAGCAAGGTCTATACGATGCCCGAGTTTCTGGAACGGCGCTACGACGTGCGTTCGCGCTACTACTTCAGCTTCATCACCATCGTGGGCAACATCCTGATTGACACGGCGGCGGGCCTGTACGTGGGCACCATCGTGCTCAAACTCATGTTTCCGCAACTGACCACGGCCACGATCGTGGCCATCCTGGCGTTTGCGGCAGCGGCCTATACCATCCCGGGGGGCCTCAACTCGGTGATCCAGACCGAGGTGGTGCAGGCCGTCCTGCTGATTGCCGGTTCGGTGCTGCTCACCTGGTTTGCCTTCGATGCCGTGGGCGGCTGGTCCGGGTTCATCGCCGGTCTTGACCGCATGGCCGCCGCCGGCCTCGTCGGTGGCGAAGGGGCCGCACAACCCACCAGCGCCGAAGAGGTGCTCAGCCTCATCCGCCCGGCCGACGACCCCTTCATGCCGTGGACGGGCCTGCTGCTCGGCGCCCCCATCCTCGGCTTCTACTTCTGGGCCAACAACCAGTTCATGGTGCAGCGCGTGCTGGGCGCCAGGGACCTCAACCACGGCCGCTGGGGCGCCCTCTTTGCCGGCCTGCTCAAGCTGCCCGTGCTCTTCTTCATGGTGCTGCCCGGCGCCGTGGCCATCCTGCTGTTCCACGACCTCGACCTCACGGCCCTCCACTACGTGCGGCCCGACGGCAGCCTGTGTGCCAACCTGCGCGACTGCCCCAACATGACCTACCCCGTGCTGCTGTTCAACCTTTTGCCGAAAGGCATCCTCGGACTGGTGCTGGCCGGCCTGCTGGCCGCCATGATGTCGAGCGTGTCGGCCACCTTCAACTCGGCCTCCACCCTTATCACCATGGACTTCGTCCGGAAAATCAAACCCGACCTGACGAGCCAACAGCTCGTCCGCGCCGGACAGATCGCCACGCTGGTGCTCGTCATCCTCGCCTCCGTGTGGGCCCCCCAGATCGAGCGGGCGGCCTCGCTGTGGCAGTACCTGCAAGAAGTGCTGGCCTACATCTGCCCGCCCGTGGCCGCCGCCTTCATCGTGGGCCTGTTCTGGAAGCGCGCCAACGGCACCGGCGCCTTCGTCAGCCTGCTCACCGGCTTCGTCCTGGCGCTCGTCATGCTGGTGGCCACCATCCAACTGACCCTCCACGCCGACGCCGCCCCCGCCTGGGCACAGACCATCGGCAGCATCCACTTCCTGCACAAGGCGTTCTACCTGTTCGTCATCAGCGCCGTGGTCAACGTGGCCGTCAGCCTCGCCACCGCACCCCCACCCGCCGACAAGGTGGCCCATTACACCTGGCACAAGGGCATGCTCGAAGAGGAAAGCGAAGAACTCGCGCGCCTGCCCTGGTACCAGAACTACCGCTACCTCGCCCTCGGCCTGCTCCTGCTCACGGCGCTCGTCGTGGGGTATTTTGCGTGAGGGCGGTCATGACGAAAGGACGGTAAAGACGTTGCATGTGTGTGGGGATGTTGCATGCGATGAGACGTTGCATGCGATGAGACGTTGCATGCGATGAGACGTTGCATGCGTGTGGAGACATTGCAATGCGTGTGGCGTAGAGACGTTGCATGCAACGTCTCTACGTGCACAACAATATTTTTTCAAAATTCGCGCACAAAAAAAGGCGAACCTGCACGTCGCAGATTCGCCTTTCGGCAAATGGGGCCCGGAGGTAGAAAGAGGTTGCGTGGTGAAGGGGCGAAACGTTGCGTGCAACGTCTCTATTCGAATTCGTTCTTCACGCGGAAGCCGGCGTCCTTGAGCACGCGATCGCGGCG
>WFYJ01000205.1 GCA_015490175.1 Saprospiraceae bacterium
GTGAAGAGTGAAGGAGTGACTGCACAAACTGCGCCAGCGCTGCGTTTTCTGGCTGAGGAACCGAAGGACCGAGGATTCGAGGAACCGAGGAACCGAGGAACTGAAGATATAGCACAACAAACTGACAATCAACAATAAAAACATTAAACATTAAACTGAGGCTACTGAAAAAAGTCCGTGACACCGTGACATCGTAACGCGTGACGCGTGTTCACTATAGATAACATGTTGATTTAAAATAAAAAATACATCGCGAATCGTTGCGTCCCCGACTTTGGTCGGGACAAGCTGTTGCGGCCCCGATGCTCGGGGCAAGCTGTTGCGTGAGATTTTTGGTTTTTTCAGGGGCCTCAACCCTCAACCAATAATCACAACTGAATTTTCAAACCATTTTCATTCGAGCATATGACGGCGAACAACATACCTGCGCGCAAGGCCAAGGATTTCGCCAGCGACCAGGAAGTGCGCTGGTGTCCGGGCTGTGGCGACTATTCCATCCTGAAGCAGACGCAGACCGTCATGGCCGAGGCCGGCCTCGACCCCGACAAAGTGGTGGTCATCTCGGGAATCGGCTGCTCGTCGCGCTTCCCGTATTACATGAACACCTACGGCATCCACGGTATCCACGGGCGGGCGCCGGCCATCGCTTCGGGCCTGCGCATGGTGCGTCGTGATCTGGACGTCTGGGTCATCACCGGCGACGGCGACGGTCTCAGTATTGGCGGCAATCACTTCATCCACGTGCTGCGCCGCAACTTCAACCTGCGCATCCTGCTGTTCAACAACCAGATCTACGGCCTGACCAAAGGCCAGTATTCGCCCACTTCGGAAGAATACAAGAAGACCAAGTCGTCGCCCTGGGGCTCGCTCGACCACCCGGTCAATCCCGTGGCGCTGGCCCTTGGCGCCGATGCCACCTTCGTGGCCCGCTCGATGGATCGCGATCCGAAGCACCTCAAGGCCATGTTGCGTCGTGCACATGACCACAAGGGCACGGCCTTGGTCGAGATTTATCAGAACTGCCCCATCTTCAACGATGGCGCGTTCTTCCCCTTCACGGAAAAAAGTACCAAAGCCGATAACGACCTGTTCCTCGAGCACGGGCAGCCGCTCGTTTTTGGCGCAAGCCGCAACAAGGGCATCCGCCTCGAGGGCTGCAAGCCCGTGGTCGTCGATCTGGCGCAGGACGGCTATACGGCCGATGACCTGTGGATACACGACGAGCGCGACCTGTTCAAGGCCCAGATCCTGGCCCGTTTCTTCGACGACCCGCGCCATGCCGAAGGGCAGGTGTTGCCGCGGCCCTTTGGCGTCATCTACGCCACGGAGCGCCCCTGCTACGAAGACCTGCTGGCCGAGCAGATCGAGCAGGCCCGCGTCCGGAAGGGCGAGCCTTCGCTCGATGAGCTGCTGGCCGGAAACAATACCTGGACCATCGAGGCTCAGGACGCGTAGCGTTTCCGCGAGGCACCTCTCTGCACTTTTGCCGAAAGGCAGATCACGGCAACCGACAAAACCAACCATAAACCAAGGGCATCGGACTGTGGCGCATGCACGGGACGGTGGCGGCGATCTGTATATCGTCGCTGCAGATAGTGCTTGTGCTGTGCTGTGGCAAACAACCAAAACTCCGCGATATGCCCTACCGAGATCATGTCGTTGCCGTCTTTGGCGGTGCTGTGTCGGGTGCCGAGGCGGCCTGGCAACTGGCCCAACGCGGCGTACGCGTCGTCGTGTTCGAACAGAATGCCCTGCCTTACGGCAAAATCGAGGACGGCCTGCCCAAGTGGCACGTCCGCCTGCGCGACCGCGAGGAGGCCCGCATCGACGAAAAGCTCACGCATCCCAACGTCACCTTCGTGCCCTGCACGCGTCTGGGCCGCGACCTCGATTTCGAGGACGTGGCGCGCAACTGGGGCTTCAGCGCCATCCTGCTGGCTACGGGCGCCTGGCGCGACCGGCCTCTGCCCGTGCCGGGCATTGACGACTACGTGGGCAAGGGCCTCGTGTATCAGAACGCGTTCATGTACTGGTTCAACCACATGCACGAACCCGACTACGACGGCCCGCAGGTCACCATCGAAGACGGCGCCATCGTGGTGGGTGGCGGGCTGGCTTCGATCGACGTGTGCAAGGCCATCATGATGACGCTGGTGGAGGAGCGTCTGCGCCAGCGCGGCATCGAGACCCACCTGTTCGAGCTGGACAAAGGCATCGACCGCGTGCTGCAAGCTCATGGACTGAGCTTCGAGGAGCTGGGCCTGCGCGGCTGCACGCTCTACTACCGCCGACGCATCGAAGACATGCCGCTCACGCCCATGGACACCTCGACGCCCGAGCTTCTGGCGAAAGCCCGGGCCGTGCGGCGCAAGGTGGCCGAAAACGCCATGCGCAAATTTTTCTTCCGCATCGAGCCGCTGCATGTGCCCGTGGACAAGATCGTGGAAGGCGACCGTCTGGCGGGCCTCGTGTTCCGGCGTACGCGCGTGAGCGACGAGGGGCGGCTCGAGCAAATTCCGGGAAGCGAACGCGAAGTGCGCGCCCCGCTCGTCGTGTCTTCCATCGGGTCGGTACCCGAAGTGATCGGCGGCATCCCCATGCAGGGGCAGACCTACAAGCTGGTGTCCAACGACTGCTGCATGGTCGAGGGCTTCGACAATGTTTTCGCCATCGGCAATGCCGTCACCGGCCGCGGCAACATCAACGAGTCCATGAAACACGGTCGCGCCGTGTCGGAAGCGCTGGCCGAGCTGTACCTGTGCGACAGCGACCAGGCCATAGGCGACGGCATTCGCGCCACGGAAGACCGCATCGCCGGCGGCCTGCCCCGCATCCTGCGACGACTGGGTCGCCGCCAGCCGCCCGACGAAGCCACGCGCCGCCGCATCTTTGAGCGCGTGAAGGCCCTGCAGCAAAAAGTCGGCTACGACGGCAACTACCACGACTGGATCGCGCGCCACAAGCCCGTGCGCCTCGAAGAATTGCTCTCCCGGGAAGGATCAGTAGCACATTGATTGCGAACAAACAAAACGAAAATCACCATGACGCACCCGGCCACCTTGCTCCCCTTTGTGCTGCTCGGCATATGGGGCTTGTCGAGCTGTAGCCCTGACCGGAATCCTTCCGGCCCCGACTTTTCCGCCGTCGAGGTACGCTACGAACTCATCGCCAACGGCTGGCAGGGCAAACGCCAGTACAAGGCGGCCTTTACGCTGGTCAACCACGGCACGGCCATACTGCCCGATACGGGCTGGAGCCTGTGGTTCAACCAGGGCTATCGCCGGCTCGTGGCCGACAGCACGACGGGCGGCGTGGTCATCGAGCGGCTCAGCGGCGACTGGTATCGGCTTTCGCCAAAAAGAGGATTCCGCCTGCCGCCCGCCAGCAGCGTCGTCATCACGATGGTCGGCAACTGGAGCATCGCCAAAGTGTCGGATGCGCCCTGCGGGCTGTATTTCACATTTGGCGAAAGCCGCATCCCGGTGCAGCAGTACCAGCTCGCGCCTTTCACGCGCCCCGAGCAGATCCACCGCATTCCGGGCGACCACGTACCCATCCCCACGGCTGCCCTCGACTTCGAGCGCCACAGTCGCCTCAGCCTGCTCGATGCCGACGCGCTCACGCCTGTGCTGCCCACACCCGTGTCGCTGCAGCGCGGCGAGGGATCGGTAGCCCTGTCTGCCGACGCCCTCGAGATCCACTATCAGGCGGCGCTGGCGCGCGAGGCCGAGCTGCTCGCCGACCGGCTCGAAGGCCTCGCGGGGCGGCGCCCGAAGCTGGTGGCCGGTGGCAATGGCGGCGCCGGCAAGATCCTGCTGGCCACGAGTCCGCTGCAGGTGGCGGGCAAAAGCCGCGAGGCCTATCGCCTTTCGGCAAATGAAGTGTCGGGCATCGAGATCCTCGGCAGCGATGCGGCGGGCGTCTTCTACGGATGCCAGACCCTGTTGCAACTGCTGCCCATAGAAGCATGGGCCGCACCCGTAGAAACGCTCCACGTGCCGGCCGTCATGATCGAGGATGCGCCGCGCTTCGGGTGGCGCGGCATGCATCTCGACGCTGCCCGCAATTTTCACAAGAAGGAAAGCGTGTTGCGACTGCTCGACCTGATGGCCTTCTACAAGCTCAATCGCCTGCACTTCCATCTGACCAACGACGAAGGCTGGCGCCTCGAAATCCCGGGCCTGCCCGAGCTGACCGAGGTGGGCGGCCGCCGTGGCCACACCCTCGACGAGCAGGCCTTTCTGCATCCGTCCTATGGGTCCGGATCCGATGTGGATGCGCCCGACAACCACGGCACGGGCCACTACACCCGCGACGACTTCGTCGAGATCCTGCGCTATGCCGCCGACCGCCACATCGAGGTGGTGCCCGAGATCGTGGTGCCGGGCCATGCCCGCGCGGCCATCAAGGCCATGGAAGCGCGCTTCCGCAAATACATGGCAGCGGGCAACGAGGCCGAGGCGCGGCGCTACCTGCTTTCCGAAGCAGCCGACACCTCGCGCTACCTGTCGGTGCAGGGCTACGACGACAATGTGGTCAACGTCTGCCTCGAATCCACCTGGGCTTTCCTCGACAAGGTGATTGACGAACTGCAGCGCATGTATGCCGATGCCGGCCTCGAGCTGCACATGGTGCATACCGGCGGCGACGAAGTGCCGCGCGGCACCTGGACGGGTTCGCCCGTTTGCGGCAGTCTGCTGGCTGCCCGCGACGAGCTGCAACAGCCCTACGACTTGACCTACTACTTCCGTCGCCGGCTGCGCGACCTGTTGCACGCCCGGGACTTGCAGATGGCCGGCTGGGAAGAGGTGGGGATGCTAATTACCGATGAGGGCGTGGCCCCCAATCCTGAGTTCGTGTCCGATTCGTTGGTGCTGTTCATCTGGAACAGCCTGTGGGGCCAGCAGGACCTGGGCTATCGCCTGGCCAATGCCGGCTATCCGGTGGTGCTGTGCAACGTGACCAACCTGTATTTCGACCTGGCCTACGACAAAGACCCCAACGAGCCTGGCCTGTACTGGGGCGGCTATGTCGATACGCGCAAGGCGTGGGAATTCCAGCCGTTCGACCTGTTCCGTTCCATGGACACCGATCCGCTCGGCAACCCCTTCTCGCCCGAAGACTTTGCCGGCATGGAGCGGCTCAGACCCGAGGCCGCCGCAAATATCCTCGGATTGCAGGGCCAGCTCTGGAGCGAGACCATCAAGGGTCAAGACATGCTCGAGTACTATTACCTGCCCAAGATGCTGGGGCTGGCCGAGCGCGCCTGGGCGCCGCAGCCCGCCTGGGCCCGCATCGCCGACCCGGTGCGCTGGCGGGCGGCGCGCGCCAGCGCCTGGAACGAATTCGCCAACAGGCTGGGCCAGCGCGAGCTGCCGCGCCTCGATCACCTCAATGGGGGCTATGCGTACCGCCTGCCCCCGCCCGGCGTCCAGCTATCCGACGGCGTGCTCTATGCCAACGTGGCCTTTCCGGGTCTGACCATCCGCTACACCACCGATGGTTCGTTGCCCGACATGCAGTCGCCCGTGTATCGCAAGCCCGTTCAGGTGGGCCATGCCGAGGTGCGCGTGGCCGTCTTCGACCGTCGCGGCCGCATGCGGCTGATGAGAGGAGATCGAGGGGCGGGTGGTTGAGACTGCGTAGCGCGGCGTCTCAACGTGGCTGGCGTAGTCAGCACATCAACATCTGCATTGCAGTCTCAACCTTTCATCAGACAATCGCTTGCCACATGTTGCAGCAAGCGCAAAATTCATTGATGAAGGACAATCCCTTCTTCACTCTTTCCGGAAACTTCGCGGTCGAAGTCTTTGAGCCGGACGATCATGGCCAGCATCAGGTAGAAGATGAGGCTGTTGGGCAAGAGCGTGATGGCTTCCTGTGGGTAGCTGGCCAGAGCCAGCATGAACACCGAGGTGACCAGCGCGAGGTAAATCAGCCGCAGGGCCGGGTCGCGCACGCGGTAGTACCAGTAAATGCCCTGCTGCATGGCGACGAACAGCAGCGCCATGTAGAGCAGCAGGCCGATCCAGCCCGTTTCTACGGCCAGACGCACGTAGAGGCTGTCGTGGGCAAAGTTGGCCAGCCATGAGTCGGGCGTGAAGCGCTTGCCCCAGTAGCCCGTGCTGCCCAGCCCCGCCCCGAACGGATGGCTCTGGATGAAGGGCTGGATCTTTTCCTGATTCTCGAGGCGCAACTGCAGGGAGGCGTCTTCCGTGGGGCGGAAAGCCGACTGGATGCGATAGATGACGGCGCTGTGTGTGGACTTCATCATGAAGGCGGCACCGGCCAGAAACACGAATCCGCTGATGAGCAAGGTGCGCCGATTGAGCGACAGCAAGGTGGCAAAGGCGATGCCTGCCGGCACCATGACCACGGGCGTGCGCGAGCCGGCATAGGCGATGGCCATCCACATGCTGATGCCGGCCACCGCCAGCATGATGCGCTTCCACAGGGCCCACGGCCCCCCCACCAGGATGAAGCAGGCCACGCTCATGTAGGCCATCAGCATGCCGTAGGTGGTGGGGTCGCTGAAGAAGCTGAAGATGCGCAGGCGGCTCCACTGATAGATGAGCTGGAAGCGCAGCTCGTCGGCGTGCAGCCAGGCCAGCTCGGTGGGAGTGAACCCCACAAACTCTTGTTTCAGCCCGTACAACGCCGCCACGAACGACCAGAAGATGATGGCCTTGAGGGTGCGAAAGGTTTCCCTGCGCGATTCAAAGGCGCGCAAGGCCACGAAATAGAGCAGCAGCAACAGCGCCACACTGCGCACCGTATAGACCCATGCCATGCGCGAACCCGCTGCCGGATTGATCGCCTGCAGCAGGTTGTAGCCGATCCACAAGAGGATGAACAGCGAGATGGGGTTTTCGGCATAGCGCATTTCCTTTTCCTTGACCAGGCGAGCCAGCAGACCGAAGATGAGCCAGACCATCAGCAGGTCGAGCAGCGTGCCGATGGGAGCAGTGGTGTATTTGGCCGCCAGGCCGATCAGAAAGCCGGCAGCCACCGTCACCTGCAGGCCGAAGGTGAGATCGACGATGGCCAGCAACAGGAGCGGCACGCCCACGACAGCCGCCGTGGCCACGATGGCCAACTTGAGCGGCAGAATGGCATACAACAGCGCACAGAAAGCTGCTACCACCACGCCCACCATCAGGCCGAGCGCGCTGTTCAGCTTGGAGGTGATCAACCGGGTGCGCAGCCATTCCATGATACTCAAATCAAAGTGGTTCGGGAAACCCTGTGCCAATGGTTGAGGGTTGAGGGTTGAGGGTTGAGGGTTTAGAGTTTTTCTTGTTGACTATCAGTTTTTTGTCAAATCCTCGGTTCCTCGGTTCTTCGATTCCTCAGCCATTGAAACCGCAGCCTTCGGCCGCAGATGAGCGCAGTTTTTACCCTTCGTTGAGGGTTGAGCGTTCAGAGTTCAGGGTTTGGTTTTTACAACTCTGTGAAAATCAGTGCGTGCTCAGTGGTTCTCTGTGTAACTGAATGTTTTTTCAGACGCAGAAGCTGCAGCGCTGACGCAGTTTGCGCAGTCGGTCACTCCCTCACTCCATCTCTCTTCTCTCCATCTCAGAAAATCGTCCATTGACTATCATCACAAATTCCCGGACCGCATTGCGTTGAGTAGAATTCAGAATATGACCACTTTCAGAAAAAAACCGAGCATCATGAGGAAGCACAAGGCCACGGCAATGGCTTCCAGCACCCGCTCTTTTTGTCTCATCTCACGTCGTTCCATAGCAGCTTGCCTTTGGGATGTGCCCTGAGCAGGTCGAAAAACTGTTCCATTCGCGCTTCCCACGAGTTGGTTTGTGCCACCTGCATGCGTCGTGCCACTTGCTCGGGCTGTCGGGCCGAGAGCGCAAGCGGGATCTTCCGGACAAAATCCTCGTCGTTTTCCGCAAGGAAAATGACATCGCCAAACGTGCGTATGTCTTCGGAAAAAGCCGTGGACACCACGGCCTTTCCTGCGGCAAGGTACTCATTGATTTTCAATGGATAAATACTGGCCGTCAGCTCGTTGCAGCGGAAAGGCAGCAACACACAGTCGAACCGGCGCAGCCAGGCCGGCAACTGTTCGATGGGGCGTGGGCCGGGCAGATGGATGTTGGGGTGGCGGCGCAGCAGGGCCCGTTGCTCGGCGGTGGCGTTGACGGGGCCTGCCAGCACCACTTGCTTGTCGGGATGGGCGCGCGCCACCTTGCCGATCAACTCGTAATCGATGCGGTGGGGATCGAGATTGCCGGTGAAGCCGATGATCGGACCTTTCATGCCCTGAAGCTCGGCAGGGCAGGGCAAGGGCTCGGTGGCGGCACGGGCAAACAGAGCGATGTCCGCAGCATTGTGGATGATGTGGGTGTGGGGATTGAGCGCCGATTTGAGGGCATGCAGCCGCCGTGAGGTCACCCACACCAGGTCGGCCTTGCGGATCACCTCGTCTTCGAGGCGGGCGCCATGCCGGGCCGTCCAGGGCTCCTGGCTCATGTCGTCAATGCACTGGTACACCTGTACGAGCGCACCGGAGCCGGGTGGCAGCAGGCCGAGGTAGTAAGGGTTGTAGCAGTTGATGTAGAGAAATCGCTTCAGGCCGTGGCGTTCGAGCCATTGTCGCACCGCTTGCCACACGCGTTGCTCGTTGCGGCGGCGCAGCCATTCGTATGGTCTGCCTTCCGGCAAAAAGTTGATGGGCCACACGGGGGGCGGCTGCAGGGCCCGGATGGGCGGATCGGTATGGGGGATGGTCTCTTCGATGGGCTGGCCTCTGCGCAGGCGGGACAGGCGCCGGCGTGTCAGCGGCTCGTGGCGGCGTTGCCAGAGCGAGCGCCAGGTATAGGGCATGTTGATGTACCACACGCGATGCCCTTTCCTGCTCAGCACCCTGGCAAAAGACAGGGAGATGGAGCTGTAAGGGTTTTCCCAGAGAAAGAACGAATTATAGACGATGTCGAGAGGCATCAATGGTACTTTTCGAGCACGACGAATTCTTTGGTAATCAGCAGGTGGAAGGGGAAAAAGCGCAGCGAGACGTTGGCCATGCCGGGCAATCGGTTGAGGATGCTGTGGCTCTTGCGCCAGGCAATGCGCAGGCCGCTGCCGTCGAGGGCGCGCTTCAGCTTGCGATGGGTGAGGCGGTTGAGCCCTTCCCAGGCCGCCACGAGGTCCGACTCGAGCTCGCCCACGAGCTGTTGGTTGCAGCGCCGGATGAGCCACCGCAGCAAGGGGCGTGGCAGGTACTGACACCACGGAATGCCCACTGCATGTACCACATGACTGGCGTAGGGGCTTTGCCAGGGCGGGTACGACACGAAGATCTGGCCGTCGTCGGCAAGGAGGGTGGCCAGGGCCCGGAATATCTTCGGCAGCACGTCGAGCGGGATGTGCTCGGCCACGTCGTTCATGACGATGAAATCGAAGGGGCCCCGGGGCGGATCGACCAGCACGTCTCGCTTTTCGAAGCGCACGTTGTGCAGCCCGTGTTTTTGTTGCAAGGCCTGTGCGATGGCAATGTGCTGGCCATCAATGTCGATGCCGGTCACTTCGCAATCCCAGTTGGTGGCGTACCACAGCGTCATGCCGCCCATGCCGCAGCCGAAGTCGAGGATGCGTTTGCCGTCGAGTTGAAAGCGTCGGCGCAGCAGTTGCTTGTCCACCTTGAGATGTGAGGCTGCCTCGTTGAGGTAGTTGTCTTCGGCGTAGGCCAGCCCTTCGGCAAAAAGTTCGACGGGCATATGTGCCAAAGCTTTTTGATCCGTTTTTTCCATGGCGCAACTGATTTGATATCCAGCCCCCATTTTCCGGGGAGGCTATTTTTTGCCGGGCAGTGCCGCGGTGCGCGTCCAGCGGAGGGCATTTTTGGCGAAAGCCAGACCATGCTGAAAGCAATGCCACCACCGCACCTCCAGCAGGCGGTACAGGTACCATTGCATGATGCAAAACAGGGTGGTATAGGTAGCCAGGGTGCCCCAGGCCGCACCGATGACCCCCATCCGGCTGATGAACAGATAATTGAAAATCATATTGATCAAAGCGCCCAGCAGGGTGAGGTGAAAATTGAGGCGCTGCCGCCCGATGGCATCCATCACGGTGCCGAACTGGACGGCAAACGGCAGAAACAGCCCGTACAGGATAGTCAGTCGCAGGATAGGCACCGAGGCTTCGTAGCCGGGCCCGGCAATGAAGCGAATGCACCAGGGGGCTGCGAGCCATACGATGGCGACCATGGGAAGGAGCGGGACGAGAATGGCGCCGACGGCCTTTTCGTAGAGCCGGCCAACTGCCTGCGGGCTTTGGCCGATGCGTATGGCCGATTGGGGAAACACGAGGCTGGCCATGCTGTGGGTGGGCACGTCGGCCAGGTTGTTGATCTTGATGGCTGCTTCGTAGAGGGCTACGCCGGCGGCCCCTGCCGTGGGCAGTATGCCCAGCATCAGCTTGTCGATGCTGCGATAGAGCATGGTGCTGAGGTTGGTGCCCAGCGTGTACTTGCCGAA
>WFYJ01000206.1 GCA_015490175.1 Saprospiraceae bacterium
CACTGAGCACGCACTGATTTTCACAGAGTTGTAAACCCTCAACCCTACACGCTCAACCCTCAACAACAGGTCAAAAACTGCGTCAAACTGCGCTTTCTGCGGCTGCAGGCTGCGGTTTCTGGCTGAGGAACCGAAGAACCGAGGATTTGACAAAAAACTGATAGTCAACAAGAAAAACTTTAAACTTTAAACCCTGAACTTTAAACACCTTTTCGGGATGTGCGATCATCTATTTAAGGACACCTCCCCCGACAGGCACTTCCTTTTTTCCGCCTTTCGGCAAATGGCGCCCGCCGGTGTACCTCACGTCCGGCAGGCCTGCGGCACCGCCTGGTTCGGCCAATTCCAGACGCAAAAGTGATCTGGAAAAATTTTCAACGTTTACTCACTGCAAGTGAGGGCAGTTCGGGATGCTTTGCATCCCAAACTGCTTCGTTTTTTGTATAACTTGGCAGGCGCAGCGCGGAGGCCGCATTTGCCGAAAGGCAAATGCAAAAGGCGCACGTGCTGCAAACCGTCTTTTGTTCACCTGACCAAAAACTGAAGTGCCATGCCGATCAGCAAGCCTTTCAACCTCAAGCAGTGGATCGAAGACAACCGCCACCTGCTGCGCCCCCCCGTAGGCAACCAGCAGATCTACCGCGGCAACGAAGACTACATCGTCATGGTGGTGGGCGGCCCCAATGGCCGCAAGGACTACCACTGGGAAGAGGGCGAAGAGCTGTTCTACCAGCTCGAAGGCGACATCACCGTCAAGATCATCAACGAAGAGGGCAAGCCCGAAGACATCCACATCCGTGAGGGGGAAATGTTTCTGCTGCCGCCCCGCATCCCCCACTCGCCCCAGCGACCGGCCAACACCGTCGGCCTGGTCATCGAGCGCTACCGCCGTCCCGGCGAAGTGGACAAGCTCATGTGGTTCTGCGACAACTGCCACGCCAAACTGCACGAAGCCAGCTTCCAGCTCGAAGACATCGTCACCCAGATCAAGGAAGCCATCGAGCAGTTCATGGCATCCGAAGAGCTGCGCACCTGCAAGCAGTGCGGCCACGTGATGGAGAAGGTCGTGTGAGGAGAGGAGTGAGGAGAGAAGAGTGAGGGAGAGAGGAGGGCGCCGCCTGAGCCGTGAGCCATCGAACTGCCAAATTTGTTGCCCTAAAACGAGCATTCGAACACATGCATACCTTGCTGCCTCGAAAGACCATCCTGTGCCTGTTGCTCTTGTGGGCATGGGGCGCGTCGGGTGTATGGGGGCAGGACGTGGTCTTCGAAGCCGAAGCCGACCCCTCCGAGCTGGTGATGGGCGACTATTTCGAGCTGCGCTTCACGCTGCGCAATGCCCGCGGCACCGCCTTCGTGGCGCCCGACCTGAGCGACTTCGACCTGCTGATGGGGCCGAGTCAGGCGTTCCGCACCACCATCATCAACGGGCAGGCGAGCAGTGAATTCAGCATCAGCTATACCCTGCGGCCCCGACGACCGGGCACTTGGACCATCGGTCCGGCCCGCATCCACGTCAATGGGCGCACGCTGCGTTCCAGGCCCGTCACTGTGGTCGTGCATCCACCGGTGCAGGCACCCGACGACGGCCAGGCACTGCCCGATCTGTTCGTCGAGGTGCGGCTGTCCGACACGGTGGCCTGGGTGGGGCAAGAGGTCATCGCCGAGCTGAAGCTCTACACCACGCGCGACGTGGACAGCTATAGCGTGCTCGACGAACCCGAGCTGCGCGGCGCCTGGGTGGAGCCCCTGCGCCGCTTCGATACGCGGGTACGCCACGAGCTGCGCGGGGGGCGGCAGTATGCCACCAGGGTGCTGCGCCGCCTGGCGATCTTTCCCCAGCAGACGGGCCGCCTCGACATCGGGTCGTGGCGCCTCCAACTGGGCGTGGTGGAAAAGCGCGAGCGCGGCCTCGGCTTCTTCTTCAATACGCAGGTGACGCCCGTGGTCGTCGAGTCGGCGCCGCGAGCCATCGACGTGCAGCCCCTGCCGGTGGGTGCGCCCCACACCTTCACGGGGGCCGTGGGCCGCTATGCCGTGAAGACCTACGTGCAGCCCACCCGCCTCACCACCGACGAAGCGCTGCAACTCACCTGGACCATTTCGGGCGTGGGCGACATCAAGCGCGTGGAGCCGCCACGGGTGCCCCTGCCGGCCGACTCTTTCGACATCTACGAGCCGCGTGTGGTGGAAGAGACTATCTACGAAGACCGGGGCGTACTGCGCGGCAAAAAAGTGATCGAGGTGCTGGCCATACCGCGCTACCCGGGCTGGTACCGCATCGATCCGGCCTTCGCCTGGTTCGACACCGACTCGCTGCGCTACCGAGAGGTGACCGACGGCCCCTGGCTGGTCGAGGTGCACCAAGGGCAGGGCGCCAATACCGCCCATCCCGCCTCGCCCGACAGCAGCGCGGCGCCCACAGCCGTCTTGTACCCCATGATGCAGCAGGCATCGCTGCGCCGCTGTCGCCCTTCCTTTTGGGGCAGTCTGCCGTTCCGGCTGCTCAGTGGGCTGCCTTTCGCGCTGGGACTGGCCGGCCTGGCCGTGGTTAGCCGGCGCCGCCAACGGCCGGCGCTCAGCGAGGCGGAGCTGCGCCACCAGCGCGCCCGCAAGCTGGCCAGGCAGCGTTTGGCGAAAGCCGAACGACATCTGAAAGAAGGCCGCTATCGCGAGTGGTACGACGAGCTGGCCCATGCCCTGATTGAATACGTGGCCTGGCGCCTGCGCATCCCCATGGCCGAGCTGACGAAAGCCAGTGTGGACCAGCGCCTCGCCGCCCAGGGGGTGCCCGACGAGCTGCGCAAGCGCTACCGCAAGCTGCTGGAGCTGTGCGACCAGGCCCTCTTTGCCGGCATGGCCGACAAGCTGCCCCATGCCGAGCTGCGCGACGAGGCCGTGTCGGTCATCAGCGAGCTGGAACGCTACCTCGAAGGGTGAGCTCCCGCACCGGCCGTACCGCCCGCGGCACGTACCTTTGCGGCCCAAACCGCAACCAACCATGACCGTCCCCGTCGCTCTGAACTACAAGTCCTTCGGTCAGGGGCCGCCCCTGATCATCCTGCACGGCCTGTTCGGCATGCTCGACAACTGGCAGACGCTGGCGCGCCGCCTGGCCGACGACTACACCGTCTATATCGTGGACCAGCGCAACCACGGCCGCTCGCCCCATGCCGAGCCGCACGACTACCCCGCGCTGGCCGAAGACCTGCGCCACTTCATGGAGTCGCACTGGATCTACCGGGCACACCTGCTGGGCCACAGCATGGGCGGCAAGACGGTCATGCAGTTCGCCTTCGAATATCCCGACATGGTGGACCACCTCGTCGTGGCCGACATCGCGCCGGCGGGCTACCCGCGCCGCCACGACTTCATCTTCGAAGCGCTCTTTGCCGTGCCGCTCGACCGCATCGAGAACCGCCGCGAGGCCGAACGGATCCTCATGGGCCACATCGGCGTACCCGCCATCGTCCGGTTCCTGCTCAAAAACCTGGCGCGCCAGCCCGACGGCACCTTCCGATGGAAGTTCAACCTGCCCGTGCTCTACAAGTACTACGACGCCATCATCGGCCCCGTCGAAGGCGAGCCGTTCGAGGGGCCTGCGCTCTTCATCAAGGGGGGCGCTTCGGATCACATCACCGAAGCACATCTGCCGCAAATCGAGAAGCTGTTCCCCAACAGCCGGCTCGAAGTGATGGAAGGAGTGGGCCACTGGCTGCATGCCGAGCATCCCGACCAGTTCCTGCGGCTGGTGCGTGGCTTTTTGCCGAAAGGCTGAAATGGACTACTTCTTTTTGACGACAAGCACTGGCACGCGCAGCCCCGTGGTGAAGCCGACGTAGCGGTTGCGGTCGAAGGGCCGAGCGTCGGTAGCGATGACGTCGCCCTCGAAGCGAAGGAACCACATGCCAATCAGGTGGCCGGTATGCAGCTTGCCCGCAATTTCGAAGGATGCGCCGAACCGGTAATAGCGCACCTGGCCAAAGTCGTTGTTGAATTTGTTCTGTACCCAAAACACGCGACTGAAATAGGCGCGTTCTGCAATCCGCTCGGCATGCACGCCCCAGGAAACCAGCATGCTGAAGCGGTCCGACAACGGGTAAGCATTGCCCGCCATGAGCCGCAGGCCGTAGCTCTTGTCTTGCTGGACGACGTGTGCTTCCAGATCCTGATCGATGAACCACGATTCGCGCTGCTGCAAAAATCCTTCGATCCCCCACCAGCGGCCCGCCCGGGGGTGATAGTGCACAAAAAGCGCGGGTACAATGGTGGCGCCCCCATCGGGCAGGCGATAGCGGTCGTCGAGGGTACCCTTCAGCGCGAAGTAGTTGTTGATGCCTGCCCCCAGACCCAAATCCCATTGGGCAAGCACGGGCACCGCTCCAAGGACACACGCAAAGAGCAATGACAGGTGTTTTTTCATGGCACAAGCGTTATGAGGTGAATGAATGTTTTGCGTGGGCTACACCTCGAGCACCCGGCGCTGTTCCCGATGCCGGTCCAAATTTTCTGACCCGAAGGCTGAAGCGAACTACTTCTTTTTGAATGGTAAGCACCGGCACGCGCAGGCCGGTGGAGAAAGCCAGATAGCGACTGCGGTCGAAAGACTCGCGCCGGGTGGCAATCACATCGGCGTCGAGGCGGAAGAACCAGTGACCCCGGAACATGCCGCGATCCCACCGAAAGCCGGTCTCGACGAAAGCCCCGAAGCGCGCATAGCCCTCGCCGTCCAGCTCGGCAAAATGAGGTGGCAACACCTCGTCGCTGCTGTAGCAGGCACGCTCGAAAATACATTCGGCATGGAGACCCGTCGTCGTTTCAAAATCAAGATGCGCACTTACGGGCAACGACTCTCCAAACAGGAAGCGGAATCCCACATGGTTTTCCTGGCGCGAAACCTCTTTCTGCGTGGGTTGGTCAATAAAATTGAGGACACGTTCCGACACATAGGCTTCCAACCCGTACCAACGCCCCTCTTCCCCCCGATAAGTGGCGAAAAGTGAAGGCACAAAAGTCGTCCCTCCCTCCGGCAAACGGAAACGGGACTCCGCAGCAGATTGAGGCGACAGGAAATGGCTGATGCCAACACCCAACCCCACATCCCATCGGGCCAACTGCGCCCACGCCGATGCTGTGCTCAGCAGCGACAGCAAAAGAAGGGTGTCAGGCTTTTTCATGCTGCAAGTAATTTTGGAAGTGAGTAAGAAATGTGCCAGCATTCCGAATGCAAAAAACTGCACGCAAGTCACCCATTGCCCCATGACTCCGTGACAGGCAAGTTATTGATTTTCCGGATAAAGTATTCAGAATGAAGCGAGTAGTAATCGCCTTGCAGGCGGACAAACCGAAATGGGTTAGCTTTGGGGCCACTGAAAAAATCCAAGACATCTCGCAACAACTTGTTCCCGAAGTTTCGGAGCTTGTTCCGACGCGTGGGAAGCTTGCCCCGAGGGTTCGGGGTTATTGCGGACTTTTTCGGCAGGCTCAGCTTTGCTTTCGCAAAATGCCGCCCGGAGGCCGTGCGGGCCCTGGCCGGCAAATCCAAACGGCGCGACATTTGTTCTGCAAGGTGATGCCGGCAATCCGGACGCTGCAAACGACGTTGAAGGCGGGCATCGCACGTCCCTGAACAGCTTCAAAAAACAGGCTTGACATGAGCAACTGGACCAGAATCTTGCAACGCGGTACCCTGATCGTGGGCGCCATGATTGTCGGCATGGCCGCCCAGCGCCTCACCGACCACAGCCGCTACTTCGAGATATCGAAGAACATCGAGATCTTCGCCAACCTCTACAAGGAGGTCAACACCTACTACGTGGACGAGCTCGATCCCGGCAAGCTGATGCGCATCGGCATCGACGCCATGCTCGCCTCACTCGACCCCTACACCAACTACATTTCCGAATCGGACATCGAGGGCTACCGCTACATCACCGAAGGGCGTTACAACGGCATCGGTGCCCAGATCAAGCAGGTGGACGACTACCCCACCATCATGGCGCCCTACAAGGACTCGCCCGCATGGAAGGCCGGCCTGCGCGCCGGCGACCAGATCATCGCCATTGACGGGCGCAGCACCAAAGGCCGCACCGAAGACGAGATCGGCGA
>WFYJ01000207.1 GCA_015490175.1 Saprospiraceae bacterium
ATGTCAATGCTGAGATGCACTCCCGTAAATGTGTACCAGTCGAAATTGTCGGGGTTGGCGGCCTGACTGATGCCGTCGAGGTAGTCGCTGAACGAAGTGCGGAGGCCCGTCTCCAGGCTGAGCGTGGTGCGCTTGTCGAGGTCGAAGCGGAGGCCCAGGCCGGCGCCCAGGCCCATGCGGGTGGCCGCGTAGTCGGCCTGGCGGTCGGCGCGGATGCGATCCTTCATCTCGGGCGAGAAATCGCCGTTGCCGTAGCCCGTCTCGGGGCTGACCGTGCTCAGTCCGCCCTGCACGAAGCCGTAGGGCGTCCAGATGTTGCGGACCATGCGCCCTTCGCGGTTGAAGCGCTTGTGGCCGCGCAGCTCGTAGTCGAGTCCGAGGGCCAGCTCGGTGAGCAGGGCGTTGAAGGTGAATCCCCGGTCGCGCAATGCCTGATCGTCGCTGTTGTAGTCGTCGGAGGCCAGGGTACCGCGCAGGTAGTGCAGCCGCAGTCCGGCATTTGGCGAAAGCCGGCGCCGGACGTGGAGGCCGTAGGTGAGCTGCGATTCTTCAGGGCGCGGGTAGGGCGTGTCCACCAGGTCGCCGAGGTAATTGGCCAGTCCGAGGCTGAGGCCGCCTTCCCATTTTTTTTGCGCAAGCGCCATGTGCGCGAGGCCGGTGAACAGGATGAGCAAGGGGAGTGTGCGAAGATTCATTGCAGTTGTCGGTTAAAGGGATGGCAAAGATGGGCCGAGCTCGGAAAAAATCCGATACTTGCCCTGCCGACTGTGCAAGCAAATTGCAAACCAAAAAAGCGAACCGAATGCCTCTTGTCCATCCGGAAGCGCTCGATGCGGTGCGAGAAGATTACCTTTGAGCGGCGGAGCCAATAGAGATAGAGTGAGGAGAGAAGAGAGAGGAGGGAAACCGCCAACCCTCGACCGTTTTCATCAGTTTACTATTCATTTCAACCTTTTCAATCTTTTTTTATGCGTTATCTCTTTTTTCTGTTGCTCGCTGCCAGTGTAGCGGCGTGCAGCCAGTCGCCCGAGGCGGCCAATGCCCGGAATGCCACCGAGGCCGAAGCCACCAGCGAAACTGTTGACGACACGGGCAAGACCGACATGACCGATGCCGACTTTGAAGCCATGGCCAACGAATTGTGTGATTGCCTGCAGCCTGTGTTGCAACTCACGCGCGACCTGCAGCAAAAGCAGTCGGAAGGCGACGAGGCCGGCATGGCCGCCCTGCTCGACAACCTCGAAAACATCATGAAGACCAGCGAGGCCTGCGTCGATGGCGTGGACCAGAAGTATCGCGTGACGACTGAAGAGGAGCAGCGCAAGGCCACCATGGCCATGCAGCAATCCTGCCCCGACATCATGGCCATGCTCAACTCGTTGCAGTAAACTGTGCGCAAGTCCGACGGACGGGGCGGCCTCGGTCGTTCTCGTCGGTTGGATTGCCAGAGTGCAAAATGCCGGTCAGCCCCCTTGTGGTCTGGCCGGCATTTTCTGTCTTGCGAACAAGTAACGGCTTGGTTGTCGCCCGGCGGGTATGCCGCCTTTCGGCAAAAAGAGCCTCCCCGGAGTGTCGCCCGATCTGCTTCCCGCAAATGGCGGACAGGCGGTCAGGTTGTTTTTGCCGAAAGGCATTTACTCAGCGCAATCCGGTTTGGGAATTTCCATTCAGGCGATGAGCACACTGAAAAAAAGGCGCCATGGAGAAGCCTGAACTTTATGGTCTTACGGCTGATATTTTGCTTGAAGCGTTGTAAATCAAATCTTTTTGCGCATCAATTTGAACGAACCGCAGCTTTCAGTCGCAGATGGACGCAGTTTGCGCGCAGTTTTTGTAACCATTTGAAAATAAGCGTATTATTGCTGGGTGCTCTGTGTAACTGAATAATTTTTCGGTGCCCTCAGGGATGGGGTGAGGGAGCGCAGGCGTGAGCAACTACTTGCGCTTGAAATGCGCATGGGTTGCGCTGATTTTACCGGTTTCACCGATTTGACCGATTGCACCATGTCGGCAATCGGGTTTCCCCAAGCCATTTTGACCCGGATCTATGCCTTCGAGGTCGAGGGGTACAGGCAGGTGCTGGCCGCACGGCGCTTCGTGCACCAGTAGTGTCGAATGTCATCCCGGCAAGGTGAAGAAACTCACTGGCCTCTGTGGTGCCGATCACCAACAGTCGTGTCGTTTATGTGTCACCTTGGGCCCGTAACCAAAACGACATGCCATGACTACACTGCATCACGAAATCCTCATCATAGGAGCGGGCACGGCCGGCATCACGGTAGCAGCTCGTTTGAAGCATCGCGACCCGAAAGCTGACGTGGCCCTGATCGATCCGGCCGAGTGGCACTACTATCAGCCGGCATGGACGCTGGTAGGAGCGGGCACCTACAACTATGAAAACACGCGGCGCCCCATGCGCTCGGTCATCCCGAAGGGCGTCACCTGGTACCAGGATGCCGTAGCGGCTTTCGATCCCGATCACAACAGGTTAACCACCCGCGACGGCCGGGAAATTTCGTACGACTATCTCGTGGTATGCCCCGGCATCAAGATCGACCCGACGCTGGTAGAGGGCCTTGCCGAAGTGCTCGACAAGGACGACGTCATCAGCGTGTACACCGATCCGAAATTTGCCTGGGAGAAGATCCGCAGCTTCAAGGGGGGCACGGCGCTGTTCACTCAACCCACCACGCCGATCAAGTGCGGGGGCGCGCCGCAGAAGATCATGTACCTGGCCGACGACTACTGGCGCAAGGCCGGTGTGCGCGACCAATCCACGATCGTGTTCGCCACGCCGGGTACGGTCATCTTCGGCGTGCCCGAGTTTCGGGCCACCCTCGAAAAGGTGCTCGACCGCAAAGACATCATGGTCAAGTTCTATCACGAGCTGGTGCGCGTAGATGGCGCCAACAAGGTGGCCTGGTATCACATCAAGGCCGCAGCCGTGGAAGATCCTGCAAAACAGGTGCGCAATCCCAAGCCCATCGAGGAAGAATGGGTGGGCAACGACATGGTGGGCATCCACTACGACCTGATGCACCTGGCACCACCGCAAACGGCACCCGACTTCGTGCGCAACTCAAAACTCGTGTGCGAGGAAGGTCCGCAAAAGGGCTGGGTCTGCGTGGACGAGCACACGTTGCAGCACAAGCAGTATCCCAACGTCTTTTCGCTGGGCGACGTGGCGGGGCTGCCCACGGCCAAAACGGGGGCGGCCGTGCGCAAGCAGGCGCCCGTAGTGGTCGAAAACCTCATGCGTCTGCGTAGCGGTCGCACCGACCTGTGGGCCGGCTACAACGGCTACTCGTCCTGTCCGCTGGTGACGGGCTACGGCAAAATGGTTTTGGCTGAGTTCGCGTACGGCAACAAGCGCGCTTCCGACCCGCTGATCTCGAAGTTTGTCGATACCACGAAGGAAAACTACTCGATGTGGCTGCTCAAGAAGTACGGGCTGCCATTCATGTACTGGAACTTGATGCTTAAAGGGCGCGCATGATGCATGGTGATGGAGAGATGAAGTGAGGGAGTGACCATGCGCGCTGTGCCAGGCGGCGGTTTGAAGGAGGAGGATCCGAGGTGCCGAAGAACCGAGGATTTGAGCCAACACTTGACAGTCAATACAAACCTGGACGCTGTACGCTCAACCCTCAACGACTGAACTTGACAACCAGATTTCTCGAACCACTCTGGTGCGTGTATGAAAAAGCCACTGTCGCGTAGTAGTGCGGCAGTGGCTTCCTGGTGTTGGAGGTCTGTGGTTGGTCTTCATTCTCCATGGACCTTTGCTACAGGTACCTCTTCCTCTTCGAGCGATTGGATGAAGCTGTCAATCAGTTCCTCAATTTTTCGAATGAAATTTTTTCGGGGATAGCTTTGTCCATTCAGGAGCTCGAGGTCAATCTTGTACTGGAAAACAATCTCATCATCGCACTTGATGATGCATTCCCATTCCCAGTTAATTAGCTCCATTGTGCCCTGCTCTGCGCTCTTGAGGACTATTTGGTATTCCTTGCCGTCCATCAAATAGCCGATGAACAGGTCTTTGTCCCTGTCAAAGGGAATCCGGGTGACAGTGGATGAACGGAAATCCGTGCATTCACCACGGTTTTGCAAATCTTCCAGCAGGTCGGTTAACTTTTTCAATACCATAAACGAAGTTTTTGTGGGTAAAAAAATCAGGTGATTACAAGACGGGAAATAGTAATCCTGAACAGGAAAGTTTCATCAGATGGGATTATTTTTTCCAGGCAGCTGTTGTTTTTTCATATGGCACCTCACGCCCGCCAAAAGTGAAACTGGCCTACCCGGGCACGTTTGCCGAGTGGGCCAGTTCGATTACTGATTCCTGAGGCTACTGAAAAAAGTCCGTGACACCGTGACATCGTAACGCGTGACGCGGAACACCATAAATAATAATCTGAATTACAGCGCCAGCGAATGAAGTTGCGTGCAGAAATATTTTGCATGGCGGCGGTCACGCGACAGGCAGTGACACAGTTGAGACGGGCCACGGCCCCATGTTGGGACCGCCGGTCGTGCGGCCAGCCGCACGACCGGCGCCTGTTGACAAGCGCCGCACTCGGGCGGCGCTTGATGTTTGTTTGGTTTTTGCTTGAAAAGTGTCCGGGCACAGAATGTCATGCAACCCAATCGCCGGAGGTGTAAAACAAAAAAACACATTGCGAATCGTTGCGTTCCCGATGCTCGGGCATACGCATCAAACTAACTTTTTATAATGCAAATCCATTTGATTATCTGTTTCATACATGTATAATGATTCCATAAAGCTTGATCTATCTCGTCGTTTATCGTATAGGCAGTAACGACAGACGTGATCTATGAATTGATCCAGGTTTTCGGCCGTGATCAAATATTCGAAGAAGGTATTGAAGAACTCGGTAAACTTCATCATACTGACAAAGCCCCTCTTTAGCTGATA